>CAJFMZ010000140.1 GCA_904393575.1 uncultured Sellimonas sp.
GCAGAGATGCTCTCGCCGGACCGCCCGAACCATGCAGGGATTCCGGCGGCTCTGGCAGAGCGGCAGAAGGGACGGAGTCTTCTTTTGAAAGCGCTTGTGCCGCTTCATAAGGGAGACGTCCTGGAGCTCTCCCAGAAAGAAAATGTGACACTGGGGCAGGAGGTTCAAAAGGGCGGACAGTTCCAGATCCTTGCATCCAGGGGGATGGTTGTGAAGCCTCGTGCAGTGCTGGCGAGGACCAGGAATGCACAGCTGATTGAGGAAATCAAGGACCGTCTGAGACAGGCGGATATCCGAAGACCGGTCCGGGCGGAGGCTGTCTTCCGGGCAGGAGAGCCTTCCCGGCTTACGCTGGAGACGGGGGACATCCGGGTCTGCTCAGAAGGAATGGCTCCGGAACAGGCGAAAAAGCAGCCCCTGGACCGCAGCCGGGTAGAGAAACAGCTTCGAAAAATGGGCAACACGCCGTTTCGGGTGGAAGAGCTAGAGGTCGAAATGGACGAGGGCATTTTCTTTCCGATGCAGACGGTCAATGAACTGAGAAGAGAGGCGGCGGGAAAACTGGAAGAAGAGATCCAGAAGCAGTACCGCAGAGTGCTGCCGGAAGCACCGCAAGTCAGACAGGAGGACTGTGTTCAAAGAGACGGAGATCTCGGTGGGATGTCGGTGCTGGTGCAGACGGTGGAACAGCTGAAGGCTGCCGCAGAAGAGCGGACGGCAGACCGCATTTATGTGGAGAGTCATCTGGCGGTGGAGATCGCCGCGGACAAAGCAGAAATGGGAAGCCTCAGAAAATGGATGGAAGAGAGCGGAAGCGAATGGTATCTTGGTTTCCCGCACATTTTCCGGGAGCGGGCAGTCAGGCTTTATGACAGGATCTGGGAAAAGCTGGAGCAGTTTCCGTGGAAAGGCGCGCTCGTGAGGAATCTGGAATCTTTGGCATATCTGCAAAAAAAAGGATGGAAAAACAAGGTTCAGGCTGACCACCATTTGTACACATTGAACAAAAAGGCGGAAGAATTCTTGAAAAATGCAGGGATAAATGGTACAACAATATCATTAGAGCTGAACAGTCAGGAGATCCGCGAGACACTGATGGGAGGAGAAGAGCTGGTAGTCTATGGGTATGCGCCCATGATGATCAGTGCAGGATGTCTGAAAAAATCCATGGGGCACTGCGATGGAAGAGCCGGGATCACAAAGATGCAGGACCGGTATCAGAAGACGTTTTATGTAAAAAACTACTGTGATACCTGTTATAATATCATTTATAATACGGCTCCTCTTGTACTTCTGGACCAGCTGGATCAGATCGGAAATACCGGGATTGATCTTGTGCGGCTGGAGTTTACGTTGGAGAGCGGGGATGAGACGAGACGGGTGATGCGGCTTCTTGACGATGCGCTTCAAAAGAAGCGGGAATGCCCTCCGGCCTCAGAGCTGTTTGAGGAGTTTACGAGGGGACATTTTAAAAGGGGAATAAAGTAGGTGGCAATTTGTTTAACATTATAATGGAAATTTCAAAATATTTGATTCTGCTGATGATGGTGATCTACACATTCGAATGCTTCAGCGTATTCGGGTATCATGATGCCTATACGAAGATGTGGATTCTGCGGAGGCAGAGCATCTGGATTTTTATGATCCATTTTCTGGCGTTTCTGACCTTGTTTCTACGCCTTCAGGAGGCCAGAATTCTGGTGTTTTATGTCATCCAGGTAGCCCTCCTTGGGTCGATTATCCTGCTCTATGGATTTTTGTATCCCAAGGTGTCGAGGCTTGTAGTCAACAATATGTGTATGCTTCTGGCAGTCGGATTCATCATGCTGACGAGGCTGTCCTACAGCAATGCGGTCAAGCAGGCGGTCATTGTGGCGGCGTCCGCAGTCCTGTCTCTGGTTGTGCCGGTGGTGATCCAGAAGGTCCGGTTTCTTAACAAGCTGAGGATGCTCTATGCAGTGATCGGCGTTGTGGCGCTGGCAGCGGTTATCGTTGTGGGACAGGTGTCCAACGGGGCGATGCTCGGATTTGAGGTGGCAGGAATCAGCGTACAGCCGTCTGAGCTTGTAAAGATTGTGTTTGTGTTTTTTGTGGCGTCCAGTCTCTATCGGGCGAAGGATTTCAGAAATATCATCATTACGACGGCGGTGGCGGCTCTTCATGTACTGATTCTGGTTGCGTCCAAGGACCTGGGAGCGGCGCTGATTGTTTTTGTAGTATATCTTGTCATGCTGTATGTGGCGACCAGACAGCCTCTTTATATCGCGGCAGGACTGGGAGCGGGAAGCGTTGCTTCCGTGGCGGCGTACTTTCTGTTTTCTCATGTAAGGACGAGGGTGACCGTATGGAAGGATCCATTTGCGGTTTACAGTGACGGGGGATATCAGGTGGCACAGTCGCTGTTTGCGATCGGTACCGGAGGATGGTTTGGCCTGGGACTCTGCCAGGGGCTTCCGGATAAGATTCCGGTTGTGACGACAGACTTCATTTTCTCCGCAATCGCGGAGGAGCTGGGAGCTGTTTTTGCGATCTGTATCATTTTGATCTGTGTCAGCTGCTACATTATGTTTCTGAATATTGCGATGCAGTTAAGAGACAGCTTTTACAAGCTGGTGGCGCTGGGACTTGGAACCTGTTATATCTTCCAGGTATTTCTTGCGGTCGGCGGAGTCATCAAGTTCATCCCGTCTACGGGAGTGACACTGCCGCTTGTGAGCTATGGAGGAAGTTCCCTGTTAAGTACGATGATCATGTTTGCGGTCATTCAGGGACTGTATATTTTAAGAGAAGATGAGGAAGAGGATATTGAACGACAAAGAGAGAGACAATTACGGGCGAAGAGAAGACAACAGGCGCAGCAGGGCAGAAGACCTCGACCAAATGGAACGCGGTCTTCAGCGGGAGCTCCGTCGGGAGATCGAAGAAGAAACTCTAAGAACCGGAGCTCACAGCGTGTACGGAGACCGTAGACCAGCTCCGAGAAAGCCCGGAAAGGCAGAAAAGAAGAAAGAACAGCAGGAAGAACGACGCCGTGCCAAAAAGAAGAAAAAGGCGAATCGCCAGTATGTGTTTGTGACTTACTTTTTTGTGCTTCTTTTTGTAGGGATGATCGGCTATTTTTCCTATTACAATGTTGTAAAAGGCAAGGATATTATCAATGATTCCAGAAATCCGAGACTGAATCTGTATGAAAACCGGATTCTCAGGGGCTCCATTCTCGACAAGGACGGCAATGTGCTTGCCCAGTCTACGGAAAACGAGGACGGTACCCAGACAAGGAATTATCCGTATGAGGAGCTCTATGCCCATGTGGTAGGGTATTCGGACAAAGGAAAGTCCGGCCTGGAATCCGCACAGAATTTTCAGCTTCAGACGTCAAATGTGTCTTTCCAGACGAAGCTTTTGAATGAGTTCCGGGGACAGAAAAGTCCTGGAAACAACATCACTACCACACTGGATACGAACATCCAGCAGGCAGCGTACAAAGCCCTTGGAAGCAACCGGGGGGCAGCCGTGGTGATCGAACCAAGCACCGGAAAGATCCTGGCGATGGTGTCCAAGCCGTCCTACAATCCCAATACGATTGTGGAAGACTGGGACAGCTTAAATGCAAATACGGAAGGTATTCTCGTCAACCGCGCGACCCAGGGACAGTATGCTCCCGGATCTACCTTTAAGGTGGTGACCACACTAGCATTCATGCGCCAGAATCCGGATTATCAGAATTATTCCTACCGTTGTACGGGGGAGATTACCGCAGGGAAAAATGAAATTCACTGCTTTGGAAATGAAGTGCATGGAAGAGTGGATCTGGCGGATTCGCTTGCATATTCCTGCAACACATCATTCTCCAATATTGGATTGAGCCTGAATGTGGACAAGTTCCGGGATACAGCGGAAGATCTTCTATTTGATTCCGAACTGCCGTGTCCTCTTGTCTATAACGAAAGCAGTTTTAATCTCAAAAGCGATGATGGGGACGCAGCCATTGCCATGACGGCATTTGGTCAGGGAAAACTTCAGGTGAGTCCGTATCATATGGCGCTGATTACTTCCGCCATTGCAAATAACGGCGTGCTGATGCAGCCGTATCTGGTAGATCAGATAACAAGTGCGGAAGGAGAAACGGTGGAGAAATACGTTCCGGAATCCTACAAAGAGCTTATGACTGCTGATGAGGCGGCCCAGTTGACCGAGTATATGCAGGGAGTGGTGGAATACGGTACGGCCCGTTCACTGAATTCTCTGGGCGTTTCCGTTGCAGGTAAGACCGGAACGAGTGAGTACAGTGATGACAAGGAAAAGACCCACTCCTGGTTCATCGGATTTTCCAATGTAGAGAATCCGGATCTTGCACTGGCTGTTGTCATTGAGAATTCCGACAGTACCGGAGATGTGGCGACAGATGTTGCGAAGAAGATTTTCCAGGCATATTATGCGGAATAGAGGGGCGGAATATGCGGTATTTGAAAGAACTGTACGTCAGTGAGGAATTAAAAGGCAGGGAAGAGGAGGTCATCGGACATCTGGAGAAGAAAGAGTTCCAGTTCCGGGTCTATCTGATCACCCTGCCGGAAAATGAAAAAAATCAGCTGGAGATTTACCACAGCGGCATGTTGAACCAGGAATGGTACCGGGATCGGGATGTGTTTGTGGTAGGCCTGGCGAAAGGATATCTGCAGGCGCTGGAGCTTGTGAGGCAAATTGCCGCCGAGACGGTGGAAAAGACAGGAGATGCGGATATCCGGCAGTATATTTTGAAGCGGCAGGGAAGTTAGTATGGTCATCGTACATATTTTATTGTGGATTCTAAAGGCGGCAGGAGTGTTGCTCCTTTTGATTCTGGGGCTTCTTCTGCTTGGAATTCTGATCGTCCTTTTCGTGCCGGTCCGGTATGAATTTTGTGCAAAGGGCAGTCTGGAGAAGCCGGAAGAGGCAAAGGGATGGATTTCCATCCGGTACTTTTTCAGCCTGATCCGGTTCCGGGCGGCGTATGAAAAACAGAAATTTCACTGGGAAGCAGGAATCGCCTGGAAAAAGATCGGGCAGGATAAGGAAGAGGAGATCGAGGAAGCAGCGCCGGAACAACAGGAGAAAGTGGCAGAAAGCCCTCAGGATCAGACGAAGAGACCGGAGCGCTCCTCCGAGGCCCCGGTAAAAACGGCAGAGAAAGGATCCGGATCTGAGGAAAAGAAGGATACCGGGACGAAAGGCAAAAAAGAGCAGAAGAACGAGCGGACCGCTCCGAAAGAAAGCAAGGGGCAGGCCGTCTGGAAGAAAATCAAGTATACATTTCACAGAATCTGTGATAAGATAAAGACGCTGTCCGAGATGAAGGACCGGGCAGAAGCATTTATAAAAGATGAAGTACATCGGGCAGCATTTGGAAAGGTGAAGTCCACGGTGTTCCGGTTTTTGAAAACATGGATGCCGAGAAAAGCGGAAGGGTATCTGGAGTATGGATTTGATGATCCGTATTACACGGGCAAGCTGTTATCCTATCTGGCGCTTTTTTATCCGTTTTTTGGAAAGTGGCTTCGTATTGTGCCTGATTTTGAAAAAACCGCACTGAAGGGGCATGTGTATGTCAAGGGGCATCTCAGGATGTGCCATCTGGCGGCAGCAGCCATCCGACTTGTGGCAGATAAAAATATCCGCAGTACCACGAAGGAAGTGCTGCATCTTGTGAAAGGGAAGAAGAAGGAGGAATCATAAATGGCAGAAAGCAATTTTAAATCAACGATGGAAGCATTGTTTCACGGAATGGACAATGTCATTTCATCCAAGACTGTAGTCGGTGAGGCGATTCATGTGAAAGATACGATCATCCTCCCCCTTGTGGATGTATCCTTTTCTGTAGGGGCCGGGTCTTTTACTGCTGACAAAAATGAAAAAGGGGCCGGAGGCCTGGGCGGCAAGATGACTCCGTGTGCAGTTCTGGTGATTCAGAATGGAACGACAAGACTGGTCAATATCAAAAATCAGGATACCATCACCAAAATTCTGGATATGGTGCCGGATCTGGTAGAGCGCTTCCGCTCCAGAGATGACAACAAGGTGACAGAAGAGGACGTCAACGAGATTCTGGATGAAGGGAAAAAAGAAAACGAATAAAAGACGGAAAAACAGCATATATAAAACCAAGGAATAAAACGGCAGGGATATCGGATGAGAAGAGTAGCTGGATTTGCATGCTTTATGATCGCGGCAGGACTGATTCT
>CAJFMZ010000141.1 GCA_904393575.1 uncultured Sellimonas sp.
CCGGGTATGATTGACGGCCACATTCACAGTGAATGCAGCAAGCTCAGTATTACAAGTTACGCAAAAGCGGTTGTGCCAAGAGGAACGACGAGTATGATTTCCGGTCTGGATGAGTATATCTCCGTATCCGGCCTGGAAGGACTGAAGGAAATTTTTGCCGAAGTAAAGAAAAGCCCGCTGAAAGTGTTCTGGGGGGCTCCGTACAAGACACCGTACACCATCCCGGAATCTACAGTTGCATTCAACTTCACCAAAGAAGTACATCAGGAAGTGCAGAAATGGCCGGAATGCTTTGGCGTCTGGGAGACGGTAAGAGAATTCCTTCAGGAAGAAGATGAGGATACGTTAGGAGCGATCGCAGAGGCTTTCAAGAACCGTCTTCCGGTATTTGGATGTGCGCCGATGGCTCAGGGCAACGACCTGAACGGATATCTCTGCGGAGGTGTTCGCCTGGATCATGAGAGCTACACACACGAAGAGGTAGTCGAGAAGATGAGAAAGGGAATGCATATGCTGATCCGTGAATCTTCCGTTACCCATTTCCTGGAAGAAAACATCAAGGCTGTCACAGAGGTTAACCCTGCATTTGCACGCCGTGTCAGCTTCTGTACAGACGATGTGACAGCAACAGATATTCTGGAGAAGGGACATCTGGACAATGTGGTACGTCTTGCCATCAAGGCGGGTGTTGAGCCGATGACAGCGATTCAGATGGCTACCATCAACAGTGCTGAGGCATACCGGATCGACCATCTGGTAGGTTCCATCTGTCCGGGAAGAATCGCTGACATTCTCTTTGTGGATGACCTTCACGATTTTAATGTGGAAGAAGTCATGACAAATGGTAAAATGGTGGCAAAGGACCACAAGCTTACTTATGAGTTACAGGCGCCGGAGAGAAGCTCTGTATTAAAAGGTGTTCTGAAATGCAAAAAGACAACAAAAGAAGACTTTGAGTACCGGACTTCCATCGATCACGGGGAGGCAAAAGTGCTGGCAATGGACGTCAAGGGACCGTTCGTGCGTAAGAGAAGAGATGTCGTGCTGAAAGTGGAAAACGGCATTGTACAGCCGGATCCGGAACAGGATGTGGCAATGGTATCCGTTCTGGAACGGTTTGGAAGAAACGGAAACAAGTCGCTTGCATTCTGCTCCGGATGGAAACTGAAAAAGGGTGCCATGGCTTCTTCTGCTGCACCGGATGATAACAACCTGGTTGTCATGGGAGTCAGTGCGGAGGATATGTCTATTGCAGCCAACTATGTGATCGAACAGGGCGGCGGTCAGGTAGTCGTTGCAGACGGCGAGATTCTGGAATTCCTTCCGCTGCCGGTTGGAGGAATCGTAAGTGACCTGGAACCGGAAGAAATCGCGGCATGGGAAAAGAAGATCGACCACGCGGCAAGAAGTCTTGGATCCGATCTGCCGGACCCGATGATGTACATGTTCTTCCTGCCAATCACAGCGATCCCGGATTATGCCATCACAGATGCAGGCCCGGTTGACTATACGGCGCTGACTACATTTGAACCTGTCCTTGAAGTTACTGAGAAATAGAAGTAGAGAAGAAGGTAGAGATCATGAAAAAAGAAGAACTGAAAAAGCTGATTGATACGGCGGCTGGAAGAATTCCGGCGGATGTCGTGATTCAGAACTGCAAAATTGTCAACGTGTTTTCGGGAAAAATCGTGGAAGGAAATATTGCCATCTGCGGAGATCAGATTGCAGGAATCGGCGACTATGAGGGAAAAGAAGTGATCGATGCCAAGGGCCGGTATGCGGCGCCTGGGTTTATCGACAGCCACATTCATATTGAATCTGCCTATGTAAGCCCGGAGGAGATCGGACGTCTCCTCGTTCCGCACGGTGGTACGACCATCATCGCGGATCCCCATGAGATCGTCAATGTCTGCGGAATCAAGGGGCTGGACTATATGATGGAAGCGGCAAAGGGAACGAAGCTGGACATCAAATATGTCCTTCCGTCCTGTGTGCCTGCTACACCGTTTGAGCATGCAGGTGCAGTGATTGGCGCGGCGGAAATGGAAGAGCCGATCAAGAGAGAAGGCATTCTTGGTCTTGGTGAGTTTATGAACTTCCCAGGAGTCATCGCTGCGGATGAGGATGTACTGGACAAGCTGATGACAGCAAAAGAAGAAGGAAAGATTATTGACGGACACGGACCTGGAATCACCGGAAAAGATCTTAATGCCTATGCGGCGGCAAGAATTCTTGCAGACCATGAGTGCTCTACCGTGGAAGAGATGGAAGAACGCCTGGAGCGCGGCATGTACATTCTTTTAAGACAGGGTTCTGCCTGTCACAATTTAAGAACGCTCTTAAAGGGAGTGACACCGGAAAACAGCAGGCGTTGTCTGCTCTGTTCTGATGACCGTCAGCCAAAGACCATCCTTCACGAAGGACATCTGGACAACCATCTTCAGATCTGTGTGGAAGAAGGACTGGATCCGGTGACGGCGATCCGGATGGCAACGCTGAATGCGGCAGAGTGTTTCCGCCTCTATGACAGGGGAGCCATTGCGCCGGGATACCGGGCGGATATCGTCCTTCTGGATGATCTGAAAGAGTTCCATGTAAACCGGGTATGGATTGCCGGAGAACTGACGGCGGAAGAGGGGAACTATCTTCCGGAAATTCAGTTCCACGATATTTCTTCTGTTAAGGGAAGCGTAGTGGTGAAAGACTTCTCCAAAGAGAAATTCAAAATGCATCTGAAATCCGGCCATGTCAACGTGATCGGCATTCTGCCGGGAGGCGTTGTGACGAAGAAGGAGACGGCGGATATCAGGCTGGACGAGAATGGAGAATTTGTCCGGGATCCGGAAGTGGATATTGTGAAGGTGGCCGTGGTGGAACGACACCAGGGAACCGGCAATGTGGCCTGTGGATTTTTGAAAGGATACGGAATCAAAGAAGGCGCGGTCGCTCTGTCTGTCGCTCATGACTCCCACAATATCATTGTGGTCGGTGTCAGTGACGAGGAGATGGAATTTGCGGTCAACAGCCTGATTGCCCAGGAGGGCGGTATTGTTCTTGTGAAAGAGGGAAAAGTGATTGAGAGCATGCCGATGCCGATTGCGGGACTGATGAGTGATCAAAGCGGTGAGTGGGTAGATCAAAAACTCACAGAGATTCATGAAAAAGCTTATTCTGAGCTGGGAATCAGCGGGGATGTCGAGCCGGTTATGACGCTGTGCTTCATGTCTCTTGCGGTCATCCCGGAAGTGAAACTGACGGATATGGGATTGTTTGATGTGACAACATTTTCTTTTATACCGACAGAAGCATAATACAAATGGAAGAGAGAAAGAAAAATGAATAAACAGAAGACACTTGTGCCATGGTTTCAGCGTGGCGATATCGGTGGAATGACCTATTCCATCATGAACAACGTTGTAAATTACCTGATTGTCATTGCGACATTATCAGGGGTTTTAAAATGGCCGGACAGAATCGTATATGGAAATGTGATTCCGGGAATGTCTCTGGGGCTGATGTTTGGCGGCATTTATTATGCATGGATGGGAAGACGTCTTTCCAAAAAGGAAGGAAGGGCCGATGTGACGGCACTTCCTTCCGGGGTTTCCACCCCGGCCATGTTTGTCATGCTCTATGGAGTGATCATGCCGCTCCATTATGCGCTGGATGATCCGGAGCTGACCTGGTCTGCAGCAGTTGCAGCCTGCTTTATCGGTGGACTTGTAGAGTTCCTGGGTGGATTTATCGGCCCATGGATGAAGAAAAATCTGCCGCGGGCAGCTCTCCTTGGAACTGTAGCCGGGATCGGATTTATCTGGATGGCTACACAGGGAGTATTTGATGTATACAGTGATCCGGTGGTCGGACTTCCGATTCTTTTTATCGCCCTGACAGGTGTATTCGGGGGATATCTGTTCCCGAAAAAGATTCCGCCCCTTGTAGTGGCGATTGTCGGAGGGATTATTTATGCTCTCTGCCTTGGAAGAACCAATGTAGATTTCAGTGGAGTCGGATTCTATGTTCCGAATCCGGTTGGAGGAATCCAGCATCTGATCAACGGAATGGCGGTGGTGGCGCCGTATCTGACGATTATTATTCCGGTCAACATTTACAATTTTATTGAGACAATGGATAATGTAGAAGGCGCCAACGCGGCCGGTGATGATTACAGTGTGCGTGAGGCACAGTTTGCGGATGGTATTTGTACCATGCTGTCAGCCATATTAGGAGGGGTGATTCCGAATACCGTATGGCTTGGTCATGCAGGTCTTAAGAAATCCCAGGCAGGGATCGGGTATTCGCTTGTATCCGGAATCGTTCTGGGACTTGCCGGAATTTTCGGGCTGTTTACCTTCCTGAACAACATGGTTCCGGCAGCGGTCTGTGCGGTGACTTTCCTCTGGTGTGCAGTTGTTATGGTTGCTCAGGCATTCAAAGAATGTCCGCTGAAGCATTATGCGGCCATAGGAATTGCCATGGTTCCACCGGTTGCGGATTATCTTTATTCACAGATTACCGGAGCAGTGGGGCTTGCAGGATATACCACAGAAGTGCTGGCGGATGGAACGTCCGGATATAATGCTGAAGTTACAAAAATGATCACAGACGCAGGAGTGATGTGGAGAGGCGTACCGGGAGTCAAGGCCGGTGCGGTAATCACAGGAATTCTGCTTGGGACTATTACGGTTTATATTATTGAAAAACAGCTTGTCAAAGTCGGAGTGATCTGCCTTGTAGGATGTCTGCTGTCTGCATTTGGTTTTATACACAGCGCACAGCTTGGCTTCCAGCCGGATTCGCCATTTGCGATCGGCTACCTGATTGTTGCGGTTCTGGCATTCCTTCTTCATCTCGGAAGGAATACCTGGTTCAAAGGACCGGATGATTTTGAATATGTATAAAGTTCATCTGCCGGGTTCCCGGTGCTGCTTAGGCGCATCAGATGCGTCCGGGCGGCCGGGGAAACCCGGCTTTTCTATTCTGGGACAGCCGGAGGGGAAATTGTGCAAAATCCAGAACAGGGTTGTCACAGATAGGGAATTGATTTATCATAATAGTAACTGACATACAGAAAGGAGCTTATTTATGAAAAAGTTATGTTCATGGCTGCTTGTCCTTGTACTGGCGGCTGCGGCCCTCACAGGGTGCGGATCACAGAGTGCGGATGACAGCAGCAAGAAAAGTGACGATACCACGACAAAGCAGGAGCAGACTGCAGAGCCGGTGGATGTCAATATCGCGGCGCTGAAAGGGCCGACTGCCATGGGAATGGTGAAGTTTATGGATGATGCGGATAAAGGGGAAGTGAAGGATGAGAATTATAACTTCCAGATCGCAGCATCAGCAGATGAAGTGACACCGAAGCTTGTGCAGGGAGAGCTGGACATTGCAGCGGTACCGGCCAATCTGGCGTCCGTGCTGTACAATAATACAGACGGAAAGGTGCAGGTGCTTGCCATCAATACGCTGGGTGTGCTCTACATCGTGGAAAATGGAGATACCGTTCAGTCTGTGGCTGATCTGAAAGGCAAGACAATCTACGCAAGCGGAAAGGGTTCTACCCCGGAATACGCATTGAATTATATTCTGACGGAAAACGGAATCGATCCGGCATCCGACGTGACCATCGAGTGGAAGAGTGAACATTCGGAATGTGTTGCAGCTCTGGCCAATGATCCGAGCGGCATCGCAATGCTTCCTCAGCCGTTTGTAACGACAGCACAGACCAAGAATCCGGATATCCGGGTAGCACTGGATTTGACGGAGGAATGGGACAAGATACAGGAGGGCAAGGATGAGAAGAGCGCACTTCTGACCGGTGTAGTTGTTGCCCGTGCTGACTTTGTGAAGGAAAATCCGGATGCGGTGAAGAACTTCCTTTCCCACTATAAGGATTCCGTGGACTATGTGAATGAGAATACAGAGGACGCTGCAAAGCTGGTGGGACAGTATGATATTGTAACGGAAGAAGTGGCGAAGAAAGCACTTCCGGAGTGTAACATCGTCTGCATTACCGGATCAGAGATGAAGGAGCAGCTTTCCGGATACTTACAGGTGCTTATGGATGCCAATGCCCAGTCAATAGGAGGAGCAATGCCGGAAGATGATTTCTACTACAGCGAATATGAAGAAAAAAAGAACAATTCGATTATGGGCTGTGG
>CAJFMZ010000142.1 GCA_904393575.1 uncultured Sellimonas sp.
GGGCACCATATGGTTACGAGCGATCCGCAGCCGGGATACCCCAAGCTTGGATGAAGTCAGAATATACGGTGCTTCTCTTAGCTGAAGGACCTCTCCCCGAATCACCCTGGCAAGGGAGGTCCAGTGGCTCAAGGCAACACCGGCAACCACACCGGTGAATCCACGTCCACAGGCAATGGAAATCAGCATGACCAGAAGGATGTGAGGAATCCCCATGATCAGATCGATCCACCAGGAAATGACGGTATCCGCCGCTTTCCCAAGAACTGCAGAGGCAGTTCCCAGAATGAGGGCAATGACCGCACTGACAGCCGCTGTGAGTAACCCGATCCGAATACTTAAGGAAAGCCCTGCCAGCGTCCTGGCAAACATATCCCGCCCCATCCAATCCGTTCCAAACAAGAACTGTAACGAAGGGGACAGGTTTTTCCTGCCAAAATCTGTCTCAACTGCCTGCTCTTTCAGAAGGAGTCCGGCCATCGTAATCAGGATCAGAATTCCTGCTGTAAAAATGAGAAACAGGATGGTATTGCGTCTTTGATTCTGTATTTTCATGACTTTGCGGACCTCCTTCGTATCTTCGGATCGATTACACCGTATAAAAGATCTGCAGCCAGATTTCCGATAAAGACAATGGAAGCGGTGATGACAGTAATACCGAGAAGAAGCGGAAGATCGCTCCCCAGTCCGGCTGTAACAGCCGCCTGTCCGAGTCCTGGATAGGAAAAGACCTGTTCTACCAGTACGGATCCTCCGATAATTTCACTGATGGATGCAAACTGCAGCGTCATGGCAGGAAGCAGCACATTGTGGATTCCGTGCCGCAGGATGATAGAGCGCCAGGTTTCTCCTTTGGCCCGTGCAAACAGGATAAAATCTGATTTCAGAATTTCAATCATTTTTTCTCTGGTGTGTAGCGCAATATTGGAAACGCCTGTGATGCTAAGTGTCAGAACCGGAAGAATCGCATGACGCAGATGATCAGTCACTGTTACGGAAGCTGCATCCATCCCAAGGGGTACCGACAATCCAACCGGAAGCCATCCAAGTGCAACAGAAAAAATTAAAAGCAGAAGAATGGCAAGCCAGAAGGCCGGCGTACTGGAAATCAAGAGGCAGTATCCACGGATCAGGCGGTCCGGCAGACGACCTCGGAAAGTCCCCGCCAGAACGCCCAGCAAAAATCCCAGCAGACCGGAGAGGATCCAGGCCGCAGCCAGCATCCAGATGGAATTGGCCAGACGTATGCCGATCACTTCCAGTACCGGCTGCCGATAGAGAAGGGAGATACCGAAATCTCCGTGAAGTACGCCGTCAAGCCATCCAAGATAGCGCTGGACAGGCGGCGTGTTTACACCCCAGTAGGCTTCCAGCTGTGCAATCTGTTCCTGGCTCATGGAACCAAGCGCAGTCTGTCCCACATTGGTCTGAAGTGGATCCAGAGGGGATGCCTGCATAAGGAGAAAGGTCAGGATACTTACTCCCAAAAGGAGGATTCCTATCCGTATCAGTTTTTTCCCCGCAAATTGCAGACGATGTTTCAATAGGATCAGTCCTTTCTGTTCAAATTGTGTTTTCCCTGTCAGGACCAGCTCCACTGATCTACATTATTGACAATGGACCAGCCGTGTCCGTGAGGATGAATTTTCTGTTCTGCAACCTGAAGTCCGTCTCTTACCCAGTAAAGATGGTCAATGTTGACCAGCCATACCCATGGAATATCTCCATCCTGTGTCACTCCGGTTGTCCCGTCCCACTGCGCTTTCTGCCAAAGTTCGTAGGATTCTTCCAGATCACTGCAGGCAAGCGCCTGATCCATATAAGCATCCACGGTATCGTTGGAATACGGAGAATACTGCGCCAGCCCGGTATCTTCCATTGTATGATAAATGTTGTAAAGTTCCATTGGTGTATGGGCGCCCCAGCCCCAGATCAACGGATCGGACTGGGCACGGTCATAGGCCGTATCCCAGCCTACACCTTCCAGCGTACAGGATATTCCAAGCTCTTTTAACTGATCGGAAAAATCAGCAGCCAGCGCCTGCCGTACGGAATCCCCCGTTGCATAAAGCAGGGTTAATTCTGCCTTGACCCCGTCCTTTTCCCGAATTCCGTCCTCGCCTGTTTTCCATCCTGCTTCCTCCAGAAGCGCTTTTGCCGCATCCGGATCGTAAGTGACTTCGGAAGCCGGATGATACCACGGCAGCTGGTCGCAGACACTGTAAGAGGGAGATCCATACCCGTTTAAGACATGATCAATCATTTCCTGGCGGTCCACTCCAATATTGATGGCCCGGCGCACCTGCACATCGCTGGTGAGATCATTTCCAATGGTTTCTCCGGACTCTGTAGTCTGTTCCGGAATGGCCGGCAGATTAAATCCCCGATTGTCAACACTTTGATAAGCCGCAAGAGAATAACCGTCTACGGTCTGATCGGAATAGGTGGCGGATGTATAGGCAAGGTCCACCTCTCCGGCCTGGGCAGCGAGAAACGTTGCATCCTCTTCCATGAAAACGATAGTGACGGTTTTCATCAGCGGCGCATCTCCGTAGTAATCTGGATTGGCCTTCAGGATCACCTGCTGCCCCTTATCCCACTGCTTTAATACATACCGTCCGGAACCAATCGGATTGGACCCATAGGAAGTGCTGTCATATGCATGTTCCGGCACAATCCCCACAACGGCCATGGTGTAGGGCCAGATGGAAAAGGGCCGCGTCATATGAAACAGTACGGTAGTATCCTCTGTCGCTTCCGCATAGTCCAGCATGGTAAAATCGTTGACTGAACTGGATGCTTTGACAGTATTATAAGTAAAGGCCACATCTTCTGCCGTCAGAGGTTCTCCGTCTGTGAATTTTACATCATCCCGGATCTTGACGGTCCAGAGCATGCCGTCTTCGCTGGCAGCATATTCCAGAGCCAGATCATTTTCAATGGTCAGGTCCAGAGAAGTGACCGTCAGCGTGCTTTGAATCAACGGCTCATGCACGTGCTCTCCGGCGCCCCAGCCAAATGCAGGGTCAAAGCCGGAGGCAGGCTCAGAATTCGGATCCATGGCAATGACTACGGAGTCTGTATCCCTGTTCCCGCTCATCTGCCGGGAATCACTTTTGCTGCTGCATCCCGCTATTAGAGCAAGCATCAGAAGGACCGAAAGAAGGACGGCCAGTTTTTGTTTCATCTTAATTCGCATCCTGTTTCTGTCCCTCCTGCTGTTTCATGGCTTTCCATACTTCTTTCCGGATGGTTTCCAGAGAGACATGATACTCCTTTGCAAGGGCAGAGAGATCTTCATATTCCGGTTTCTCATGGGTCACTCCAAATCCCGTTGCTGTCTTTACTTTGACGGTACCGTATGGGGTCTGAACCGTACGGATCGAAGGCTTTAGAAACCGTTTCCGGCATCTACGGATACGCAGCCCATTGGTAGTGGTCTCTTCCAGAACGTGTCTGCTCATCTCCTCCTCCTTTTCAGGCGTGCAAAGGACGGTCAGGACATGCCCGACCCTTCCCTTCTTCATGGTTCCTGCAACCGTATACACATCCAGCGCGCCTTGTTCCAGAAGGGTTGCGCAGGCAAAGGCAAGCTCTTCCGGAGTCATATCATCGATGTTGCAGACAAGCTCGGATATTTCTGACTCGCCATCCTCTGCTGTCTCACCCAGGAAAATGCGAACACAGTTCGCCTGTTCGAAAACCTTCGTGCCGATTCCGATTCCGGTCTTTTCAACTCGCATCATCGGCATACCGGCAAAATCGTCCGCAAAATGAGTCAGAAGAGCCGCACCCGTTGGAGTACAAAGCTCCCCCGCAACCGTTCCCCCGTAAATCGGAACACCTTCCAGCAGATTTGCCGTAGCTGGTGCCGGTACCGGCATGATGCCATGGGCACAGCGTACCGTACCGCTTCCTACATGAACCGGTGACACCAGAATCCGGTCAGGCTTCAAAAGCGATATGGCATAGCAGACACCTGTGACATCGGCCACCGCATCCAGAGCACCTACCTCGTGAAAATGCACCTCTTCGACCGGGCGGCCGTGGGCTTTGGATTCTGCGCCGGCGATAGCGGAATAGACGGATTTCGCGTGATCTTTGACCGCCTTCGGAAGATCCAGGTGTTCGATCAGATCCGAAATATAACCCGGAGACGCATGGTGGTGTGTATGAGGGTGATGATCGTGGCTGTGTTCATGGTTATGAGAATGCTCATGTTCGTGATCGTGTTCATGATGATGTTCGTGTCCGTGGTCATGATGGTGGGCCAGTTCCTCTTCCCCGTGTACGGTCACCTTCATATGGGTTCCGGCAATGCCGCAGGTCGTTCCCGCTTCTGCTTCCACGCGGACGTCCGGCAGTCCCAGATGATTCATTGCGTGCAGAAAAGATTCCTTCTCTTGATCCTCCAGAAGTTCATATAATGCAGCCATCAGCATGTCTCCGGCTACTCCCATATTGCATTCGATATAAAGTGTTCTCATGATTCTTCCTCCAATCCTTCCATCTGATTAATTCGGCTTGCAAGATACCCTGCCCCGAATCCATTGTCGATATTCACTACACTGCATCCCGACGCACAGGAATTCAGCATGGATAACAGCGCTGACAGTCCACCAAAGCTGGCGCCGTATCCTACGCTGGTCGGCACTGCGATGACCGGGCAGTCTACCAGTCCGCCGATGACCGACGCCAGAGCGCCCTCCATTCCGGCAACGGCAATGATACAGCGGGCACTCATCAAATCGTCCAGATGAGATAAGAGCCTGTGCAGACCGGCCACCCCTACATCGTACAGCCGGACTACATGGTTTCCAAGGACTTCTGCTGTCAGTGCCGCTTCTTCGGCTACCGGGATATCGCTGGTTCCCCCTGTTGCCACAACAATCCGCCCCCGTTTCTTGTGTGCTGCCGGGTAAGCGATGGCTAGTTTTGCATCCGGGTGATAGTCAATGGGAATTGTATCCGGAAGCTGATCGATACTTTCTTTGCCGATTCTAGTAATCAGGATATTCTGGCAGCCCCGTTTTCCCATGGCCTGAACGATCCCTGCGATTTGTTCCGGCGTCTTCCCTGCCCCGTAAATCACTTCCGAAGCTCCCTGGCGGACGCTGCGGTGCAGATCAATCTTTGCATAGTCCAGATCTTCAAAGGGTGCTTCCTTTAACTGTAATAACGCCTGCTCCGGATCGGTTGAGCCGTCTGCCACACTCCGAAGCAACTGTAAAATGTCATATTTATTGTCCATAATGCGCTCCTTCCTGATGATGTTATACCGATTTGATCCGTGCCTCCAGGTCCAACAGAATGGTCGAAAAGAGCGGCCGAAGTATTGTCAGAATTTCCTGTCTTTTGGAAAACACCAAGGGCATCTGTTCTTCTGTAATTTGAAGCCGTGCACCCCCATCTTCCTTCAGTCGGACGCGAAAATCACGAAATCCAAGGGTTGCCAGCGCTTTCTCCGCCGACTCTGCCTTGCTCAGCAGTTCCCTGGTAATCATGGTTCCTGTCGGAATCCTTGTCGCAAGACAGGCGTAGGCTGGTTTTCTGCTTGTAAAGAGGCCTGCTTCTTCCGACAGGCTACGAACTTTACTTTTGGAAATCCCGCATTCCCGAAGGGGCGAGCGCACTTTTAGTTCCCGGATCGCCTGCATACCCGGACGGTCATCTGCATCATCAGAAGCATTGGTCCCGTCCAGCAGGCAGAAATATCCATCTTCTCGTGCCTTCTCCCACAACTGGGTAAACAGTGCTTTTTTGCAGTAGTAGCATCGATTTGGTCCATTTGCAGCCGCTTCCGGAACAGTTAGAATGTCCGTTTCTACTATTGTCATCGGGACATTCAGCGAATCTACGATTTTGCGTGCATCTTCCAGTTCAAAGTCCGGCTGAAAAGACGTTTTCATATAATATGCATGTACATCACAGCCATAGCGCTTTGCGGCCCACAAGAGAAAGGCCGAGTCTGTACCGCCGGAAAACGCCACAGCCGCTTTTGGCACTTTGCGAAAAAAATCTTCCAAAGTCATCTGTTTTTTCCTCCTTATTGATAAAAAGAAGGTATCCGCCTTCTTCTGAAAGCAGATACCTTCCTGGTATCAAAATTTCTATATCT
>CAJFMZ010000143.1 GCA_904393575.1 uncultured Sellimonas sp.
TCCTTCTCCTCGATCTTTTTTCTAATACCGTACTGTTTTCAAAAACATAACGCATGGCAATAGTATAGCAGAGAACCCATCCTGTGTAAAGAAAGGACTCTCTGCTTTCTTCTATCGGTTTCGTACCCTGGAAAGCACCAGAAGATACAAAGATGACATCTGTTTTGCGTACTGTTCCAGCAGCGTGGAAAGCTGAAGGCTGTCCTCTATGGTTCTCCGGTAAGTTCCAAACAGCTTCTCCTGATCTTCGATCCGATATTTCGGCCTTACATCCATCATTTCCTGAATATCTCCCAGGATCAGGTCTGTAAATTCCAGATAATCTTCCAGATGTCCCGCATCCTTCAGTGTAATCCTTCTTCCATTGATCAGAAACAGCATTTGCTCTGATTCGGACACCATCAGCCATGACAACAGGATCAGCTCCTGATAATAGTGCCTGTCCGCCTCTTCCATCCCCTGGATATACTGCTGGATCTGATCATACACCAGGTGATAATGAATCTGCGCGTCGCAGATCGTTCCATAATCGATTCGTTCACGGATACTATAGTGTACCATCCGCAGATACAGATGCTGCATGTGGAATAACAGCTGGATATTGTATTGGAACTGACTTTTCAGGCTGGTCGGAAAAACGAACCGGTTGATCACCAGTACCAGAAGCACTGCCGCCGCCACATACAGAAGCCGGAGCTCCATGGCAAGATTCTGCGGAAGCGCCATTGTCGTCATGGTCAGCGCGAAGCAGGTGACAAATACCGCATGGATCATTGTCCCCGGCGTTTCCGTATACATACCCGCCACCATCAGACCCGCCAGCAGAAAATGCCCCACATTCCCGGTAAAAACAAGAAGCAGAACATGCAGTACCACACATCCGGCGGCCGTTCCCACAAACCGGGTTTTCATCCGGTAGGCACTGTCCTCATACATAGGCCGAAGCAGAATAAAGGCGTTTAACACCAGCCAGTATCCATGCTCTGCCGGTATCGTCATATTGTAGGTAAATCCAATCGTCAGGACAAAACTGAGCCGCATGGCAAACCGTGTCTCAAATACATCCGGTTTCATCGGATGCAAAAGCCGGTGAATCGTCCGATGCTCCTTAGGGAGCTTCCAGTCATACTGCGGACGGCTCCCATTGACATGGTGCAGGTCCTCCAGAATGAGCAAAAAGGTACGAAGCAGGTTCTGTGCCATACAGGCCGTCCGCCTCTCGCACCGGTCCACCTGACCCAGCAGCCGTTTCGCCTCCTGCTCCAGCTCTTCTTCCGGACTGTCCTGTTCAAACATCCGCTCCCCTGCCTTCTTCAGATAATCCGCCAGTTCCTGCAGCCAGGAACGGGTCTCCTCGGAAAGTCCCTGCTTTTCCTCCTGAGGGTTCTGAAGAAAATAGCAGACCCGCTGAAACAGCAGCGCAAACATGTACTGTATTTTTCCCTTTCCCGTTACGATATAATTCGCTCCCCTGCTTTGATATGCAGCTTTATAAAGCCCCTGCTGAACGACAAACAGCTCACTGACCGTAACCGGGTCCACGCTCTCTCCTGCAAGCTCCTCCACTGCCCTGGCCAGAAGCCGAGTGCCCTTTTGAGCCAGAGCATAGTCATTTCCCTGCTTCTGATTTCTTTGAAACAAAAACCAGATCCCTGCAAATACGGCCATCGCATAGACCATCACGGCAGCCTGCACAGAAAATTCCCGTACAGACAGATGATTCATCTGCAGAAACACAAAGCACATGGCCCACGCAAAATATCCAAGCTGGTTAAACTGGGAACTCCGCAGGAAGACAAGAACAAACGGGACGGTCATATTCAAAAGGACACACCATGCCAGATTCCAGGTCGCCAGATATGCAAGCCCCATCAAAAGGAACTGAGCCGCAATAATGGAAATCATTCTCCTGATCGTCAGCTGCTTGCGGTAATGTACTTTAAAAAGAACGGTTGTGATGGATACGACCATCACATAGTGTACACCAAAAAAGAGAATGACCGTATAAAACAAAAACAGGAAGAACAGAATCACCGGAAGCGCTGCGGTGAATTTGCCCTTTGTTTTCCTGATCCAGTCCCCGATTTTCTCCTTCATAGTGCCCCATCCCTTCTGTATGTTCTTTTTTCATTATAATAGAATTTCTCTGCCTTGCAAGCCCTGTCCTGCCGCTCCCCATTCTTTTGTGATCTCATCACAGAAAATTTCTAAAAACATGGTATACTATATATATCAAGATTTGAAAGGAAGGTCTGAACATGTCATATACAAAAATCACACAGGAAGAAGCAAAGAAACTCATGGATACAAGGGACGACATTCTGATCGTAGATGTGCGGAACCCGGAAGAATATGCCCAGGGACACATTCCTCATGCAATCAATGTACCCAATCCATCCATCACCAACCGTGAAATTCCGGAACTGCCTGACAAAAACCAGGAGCTGCTGATTTACTGCCGTTCCGGACAGAGAAGCAAAATCGCCGGGAAAAAACTTGCCGTCCTCGGCTATCAGAACATCAAGGATTTTGGCGGAATCATGGACTGGAAATATGAGATTGAATAATAGGGTATCGGATCGTTCACTCTATGGTTTCTGATGCTTCTTCCATAAAAACGATCTATGATGCCGCAAAATTTCCTGTATAGAGCTGATAGTATTTTCCTTTTTCCTGGATCAGTTCCTCGTGGCTTCCACGCTCAATAATCCGGCCCTGTTCCATGACCATGATGCAGTCAGAATTCTTGATGGTGGAAAGTCGGTGGGCGATGACAAAGGTCGTCCGCCCTTTCATCAGCGCATCCATTCCAGCCTGAACCAGTCCCTCGGTCCGGGTATCGATGGAGGAGGTGGCCTCATCCAGAATCAATACCGGAGGATCCGCCACTGCAGCTCTTGCAATGGCCAGAAGCTGCCGCTGTCCCTGACTTAAGTTGCTTCCGTCTCCGGTCAGTACTGTCTGATACCCGTCCGGAAGTCTCCGGATAAAACTGTCGGCATTGGCAAGTTTTGCCGCGGCAATACAGTCTTCGTCCGATGCATCCAGCTTTCCGTAACGGATATTGTCCATCACTGTTCCGGTAAACAGATGGGTATCCTGCAGTACGATTCCAAGGGACCGTCTCAGATCCGGCTTTTTGATCTTATTGATATTGATACCGTCGTACCGGATCTTTCCATCCTGGATATCATAAAACCGGTTGATCAGGTTTGTGATGGTCGTCTTTCCGGCACCGGTAGATCCCACCAGTGCGATCTTCTGCCCTGGCTTTGCATACATTTTGATATCGTGAAGTACCATCTTGGAATCATCGTATCCGAAGTCCACATGATCGAACACAATGCCTCCTTCCATCTTCTGATATGTCACAGTTCCTTCTGCCTTATGGGGATGTTTCCATGCCCAGATTCCCGTCCGTTTCTGAGACTCTGCCACCGAACCGTCCGGCAGTTCCACTGCATTGACCAGTTCCACATATCCATGATCCTTCTCCGGCTCCTCATCCAGAAGATCAAAGACTCGCTCGGCTCCCGCCGCTGCCATGACAATGGAGTTCAACTGCTGGCTGATCTGTGTGATCGGCTGTGTAAAATTCTTGTTTAAGCCTACAAATGCAATGACCGTTCCCACCGTCACCCCGGTTGCCCCGTACATGGCAAGCACTGCTCCTGCAACGGCACAGAGCACATAGCTCAGATTTCCGATGTTCGCATTGATCGGCATCAGCAGGTTTGCGTAACGGTTTGCCTTATCTGCACTGTCCCGCAGTGCGTCATTGATTTTCCGGAAATCCTCGATGGAATGCTCTTCGTGACAGAAGACCTTGACTACTTTCTGCCCGTCCATCATTTCCTCAATAAATCCGTCCACATTTCCCAGATCTTTCTGCTGTTTCTGGAAATAAGTTCCGGAAAGCCTCGTAAATACCGCCGTCACCTTCAACATGACCAGGGCCATCAGAAGGGTTACTACTGTCAGCGGAATATTCAGCACCAGCATGGAGATCAGTGTGGCAATCAACGTGGCTGCCGAGTTGATGATCTGGGGAATGCTCTGGCTGAACAGCTGACGAAGGGTATCCACATCGTTCGTATAAACCGACATGATATCTCCGTGAGCATGGGTGTCAAAATATTTGATCGGCAAAGATTCCATGTTTGCAAACAGTTCGTCACGGAACTTCTTCATGGTTCCCTGACTGACGTTGACCATGATCCGGTTATAAGCGTAGGATGCGGCAACTCCGATCACGTAAAATACGATGATTCCCCCAAGCGCATGTGCCAGGGGCGCAAAATCCGGACTCTCTGCATTTAACAGCGGCATGATATAGTCGTCTACAAGGGACTGCACGAAGAGCATCCCCTGCATGGTGGCAAAGGCGCTGACGACAATGCATACCACGACAATCCCAAAGGAAACCTTGTAGTTTCTGACCATATAGGCCAGAAGACGTCTTAAAATATACAGTGATTCTTTTTTATTTTCTTTCTTCAAGTTTATGAACACTCCTTTCCAGTCCTCAGACCGCCTGATCGAAATCTCCGCCTCCCTGTGTCTGGGATTCGTAAATATCACGGTAAATTTCATTCGTCTCAAGCAGATGCTCATGGGTGTCAAATCCGTTGATTTTTCCATCGTCCAGCACTAAAATCCGGTCTGCGTCTTCTACACTGGACACCCTCTGTGCAATAATGATTTTGGTCGTTCCCGGAATCGCCTCACGAAATGCCTTTCGGATTTTCGCATCTGTTGCGGTATCCACCGCGCTGGTAGAATCATCCAGAATCAGAACTTTCGGTTTTTTCAAAAGCGCTCTTGCAATACAAAGCCTTTGCTTCTGACCGCCGGAAACATTCGCGCCTCCCCGCTCAATCCATGTATGATAGCGGTCCGGAAACCGCTCAATAAACTCATCCGCACATGCCGCCTCACAGACTTTTTTGCACTCTTCTTCGGTGGCGTCTTCCTTTCCCCACCGCAGATTGTCAAGAATCGTTCCGGAAAAGAGGACATTCTTCTGAAGCACAACAGCCACTTCATTTCGCAGCACTTCCATATCGTACTCCCGAACATCTCTTCCTCCGACCTTCACACTTCCCCCGGAAACATCATAAAGTCGGCTGATCAAATTGACCAGGCTGGATTTTCCACAGCCGGTGCCGCCGATGATGCCGATGGTCTCTCCAGAATGAATATGGAGATCCAGATCTTCCAGCGTCTCCTCGCCGGTTCCATGTTTGTATGCAAAACTGACATGGTCAAAATCGATGGATCCGTCTTTGACCTCCATAACCGGTTTCTCCGGATTATGCAGATCCGGCACTTCCGTCAGCACTTCCGAGATACGTCTGACACTTGCCGCACTCATCGTAATCATGACAAAAATCATGGAAAGCATCATCAGTGACATCATCACTGACATGATATAACTGAACAAAGAAGTAATATCTCCGGTACTCATCGTCCCTTCTACAATATAATGCGTCCCAAACCAGGATACCGCCGTGATACAGGCGTAGACTACAATCATCATGGCCGGGTTGTTGATAGCAAGCATACTTTCTGCCTTTACAAAAAGCTGATAGAGCTTCTGCGCCGCCTTCTGAAATTTTTCATTTTCATACTTCTCCCGGACATAGGCCTTGACCACACGGATCGCCGTTACATTTTCCTGAATGCTGGCATTCAGATCATCGTATCTGTCAAATACTTCCTGAAAGACCTTTGTCGCCCGGCTCATGATACATACGAGAATCACGGCAAGGAAGCAAAGCCCTGCAAGAAAAATGAGACTTAAATTCCGGTTGATCAGAAAACACATGATCATGCTGCTGATCAGCATCAACGGTGCCCGCACCGCAATCCGGATAATCATCTGAAAAGCATTCTGCACATTTGTGACATCCGTTGTCATTCTTGTCACCAGACCTGCTGTGCTGAATTTATCGATATTGGAAAAGGAATAGTCCTGAATCCGAATATACATTCCTTCCCGCAGGTTGCAGGCAAATCCGGAAGATGCTCTGGCCGCGAATTTTCCGGCCATAGCCCCGGAAACAAGACTGACCGCCGCAATGGCAATCATCACT
>CAJFMZ010000144.1 GCA_904393575.1 uncultured Sellimonas sp.
GGTATTGTATGTGGAATTCTGGGACGAACGCCTGATATTTTATCTGAGCAAAATGTACGCGGCACAGATCAAAGAAGGGGAAAGCTATGGGACTCTTCAGAAATGCATTCAGGTCAGCGTTCTGAATTTTGTACGGTTTCCGAAGGATGATTTCTGCTACCGTACAATCCACTTTTGGGACGAAATGGCAAAGGAAATGTATACAGATAAGCTGGAGATCCAGGTCCTAGAGCTTCCGAAACTTCAGAAAGAGGCCATTGGACCGGAAGATGTGGTGGAATGGATGCGCTTTTTCCGAGGGCAGAATAAAGAGGAGTTGAAAGAAGTGGCAAAGGGAAACGAATATCTGGAAGGGGCATATGAAGATTTGGTAAAAATGAGCCAGGATGACAAGAAGCGCCTGCAGTATGAGGCCAGAGAGAAGGCGATTCTGGACTACAGGTCCAATATGGAGGGAGCACGGAAGAAGGGCTTTCAGCGAGGCATGATACAGGGTGGACAGGCTATGTTGGTCCAGCTCTATCAGAAAAACCGTCTGACGCTTGAGGAGGCTGCAGAAGAAGCAAAAATGACAGTGGAAGAGTTTCGGAAACTGGCGGAACATTTTTCAGAATAAAGTGCGGGAAAAAGAAATTATCAGCACTCTTTTCAAAAGAGTGCTAATTTTCTATTGACTTTTTGGAATACGAGTATTAAGATTACTGTTAGATGTGAAAAGAAACTATGCCGGTGAGTACAGTGTGGTTAAGAGCTGTACCGCCGGCACGATATATGATGAAGGAGTGATTAACATGGCAGTAAAAAAGGGAAGTCTTTCCATCAGCAGTGAAAATATTTTTCCTATTATAAAGAAGTGGGTCTATTCTGACCACGACATTTTCTTCCGTGAGATGATTTCCAACGGATGCGACGCCATCACGAAACTGAAAAAGCTGGATATGATGGGCGAATACAGCCTGCCGGAGGATTATAAGCCGGAGATCCATGTGATTGTAAACCCGGAGGAGAAAACACTCAAGTTTATCGATAATGGTATCGGTATGACGGCGGATGAGGTCGAAGAGTACATTACACAGATTGCATTTTCCGGAGCAACCCAGTTCCTTGAAAAATACAAAGATAAGACGACAGAAGACGATATGATCGGACATTTCGGACTGGGATTCTATTCTGCATTCATGGTGGCAGACGAGGTTCATATCGATACCCTTTCCTATAAAGAAGGGGCAGAGCCGGTACACTGGGTCAGCGAAGGCGGCACAGAGTATGAGATGCAGCCAGGAAATAAAGAAGGAATCGGAACAGAGATTACGCTGTTCTTAAACGAAGACAGCCTGCAGTTCGCAAATGAGTACCGTGCAAGAGAAGTGCTTGAGAAGTACTGCTCCTTTATGCCGGTTGAGATTTACCTGGAAAAGGCCAACGCGCCGACAGAATACGAGACCATCGATGAGAGCGATCTGAAAGATACCGATGTAGTAGTAGAGCACATTCACGAAGACGCCAAGATGGAAGAACGGGAGAATGACAAAGGCGAGAAGGAGATGGTCGAGGTTTCTCCTGCCAAAGAAAAAGTCAAAATCGAGAAACGTCCGGTTCCGATCAATGATATCCATCCTCTTTGGGCAAAGCACCCGAACGAATGCACGAAAGAAGACTATATTGAATTTTACCGGAAAGTATTCCTGGATTACAAGGAACCATTATTCTGGATCCATCTGAACATGGATTATCCGTTCAATCTGAAAGGAATCCTGTACTTCCCGAAGATTAACACCGAGTACGATTCCATCGAAGGAACGATCAAACTGTACAATAACCAGGTATTCATTGCAGACAACATCAAAGAAATCATTCCAGAATACCTGATGCTCTTAAAAGGAGTCATCGACTGTCCGGATCTTCCACTGAACGTATCACGAAGCGCATTGCAGAACGACGGATTTGTAAACAAAGTAGCGGATTACATTTCCAAGAAAGTGGCGGACAAACTGACAGGCATGTGCAACACAGATCATGAAAATTACGAAAAATACTGGGATGATATCAGCCCGTTCGTAAAATTTGGATGTCTGAAAGACCAGAAATTCTGCGACAAGATGATGGACTCCATTTTGTTCAAGAACCTGGATCACAAATATCTGACGATGAAAGAACTCATCGGAGACGCACCGGAGGAGAAGGAAGAAGAAAAGACCGAAGAAAACGCTGATGCAAAAGATGAAAACAGCAGCGAAAAGAAAGAACCGGAGAAGAAGACGATCTACTATGTCACAGACGAACAGCAGCAGAGCCAGTACATTAACATGTTCAAGAGCCAGGGCATGGACGCAGTCATCCTCTCCCACAATATTGATTCTCCGTTCATTACTCAGCTGGAACAGAGAAACCCGCACATCCACTTCCAGAGAATTGATGCTGACGTAACCGATCAGATCAAAGAAGAAGTTACAGAAGAAGAAAAGGAATCCTTCGAAAAACGCGGGGAAGAGATCGCATCCATCGTGAAAAAAGCGATGAACAACGAGAACATCAAAGTCAAAGTAGAAAAACTCAAAGATGAAAACGTTGCATCTATGATGACACTTTCCGAAGAGTCCAGAAGGATGCAGGAAATGATGAAGATGTACGGCATGACCGGAATGGACGCATCCATGTTCGGAACAGACACCACACTCATTCTGAACATCAACCACCCACTGGTACAGTACATCGAAAGCCACAAAGACAACGAAAACATTAACATCATCTGCCAGCAGCTCTACGACCTGGCAATGCTGTCCAACAAACCACTCAATCCAGAAGAAATGACAGCATTCATCAAACGAAGCAACGACATCATGATGATGCTTACAAAATAATTACAAAATTCTTAAATTTTCAAAGGGGACGTGTACCTGTGCATCGGTACACGTCCCCTTTGAAAAGTCTGTATTGTTAGTTGTATGGTACAACTTTTGATTTTCTAGTGATTTTCTTCGAATTCCATTCTGTTTTTTATGAAGAGTTTGGGTACTGTGCTGTCCCACAGGTGTTCCAGGCTTTTGTCAAGTACAAATGTGTGAAATGAGGTGCCTGTGGTGCAGGTGAGTCTGGTGCCGTCGTACCGGAAGTTCAGGTACAGGCCTTTGATGTCGCTGGTCTGGTATGGGAGTCCTTCTTTTTGGAGAAGGGCTTCGATCTGGTCCGGGGCCAGTGACAGGATGAAGTGGAAGCGAAGGGGTGTCTGTTTTCCTTTGATGAGGGAGAAGCAGTATTCGCGTACCTGTTTCCAGCGGACGTAAGGGTCTGGGCTGGTTTCTTCGTTTTCCGGGTAAAATTCCGGGTGATAGGTTCCGTCGATCTGAAAGGTGCAGTAGGTGGTGATTTCTCCTCCTACAAAGGAGAAGTGATCAAAGCGGTCGGACAGGAGAAGGACGGACATGCAGTTTTTTGTATTCATAAGATAGCTGACCATTGGTATGCCTCCGTATCTGTTGTTTCGAAATGGTTGTGGGAATTTGTTTTCCTGTATCACAGTATACCAGATGAGGAGTGAAAATGATACAGAAAGCTTAGGATGAAAGGTCCCGTTTTTGGATGTGCTGCTGCATCAGGTCGAGGAAGATATTCATCTGCGGAGTGACGTATTTGTTGCGGTGGTACGCCAGCTGGCTCCACATGGTGATCTCGCTGCATTCGGTGTCCAGAATGGTAAGTGACCCTTCTTCCAGATAGTCCCGAATGACGTATTCGGGAAGGAAAGAGATTCCTTTGTTCTTCAGCAGGAACCGGGTGATAACGTCGGTGTTTCCTACTTCCCAGAAGGGATGGAGTTCATAGCCTTTTGCGGCCAGGGCCTGTTCCATTGCGTAGCGGTAGCTGATGCCTTGTTCGGTGAGAAAGAGTGGTTCTTCCAGAAGCCGGGCGATTGGGATCTGTTTCTGTCCGGCAAGGGGAGACTCAGAAGAAGCGGTAAAGTAGATTTTTTCCGGACGCTCGGATACTTTGATCCATTCGGGATAATAGGTTTTTTCATCCAGAAAATACATGATGTCAATGTCGTTCTGGTGCAGCATCTGGAACAGGTCCGGGACAAGGGCGGTGTGGGTGCTGATTTCAATGTGGGGGCACAGTTCGCTCATTTCCAGAATGACGGGAGGCAGAATACTGATGACGAAGGATTCGCAGGTACCGATTCGCAGTTTTCCGGAGATCTGCTCTGGCTCCTGGGCGATACGTTCTGCCTTTCCTACGGCGTTTAGGATTTCCAGGGCGTAAGGGAGGAGGCGTTCGCCGGCGCGGGTGAGGCGGACCTGTTTCCCGATCCGTTCAAAAAGCTGGGTGTGAAGTTCCGTCTCCAGCTGTTTGATCTGCATGGTGACGGCAGACTGGGAATAGCCTAGCTGTTCGGCTGTTTTGGAAAAGTTCTGAATCTCGGCGATCCGGACAAAGGTAGTGAGGTTTCGGATTTCCATGTTGGGTTCCTCCTGTGTAGTCTGTATAATAGTTCAAAAAAATTGAATGGTTTCATAAAATCTATGAATTTCACAAATAGTGATCTTTATGGTAGCATGGGCAGTAGAGAAAGTCAAGCAGGAGGGAAATGGGATGATTCATTATAATACGAAGGAACACAATGAACAGATCCGTGTACTGATGAATGAATTTACAGAGCAGATCGTTACGTTTTATAATACACTGCACCGGAAACCGGTAGGAAGTCCGGTGGAGGAAAATACATGGGAGCATCTGGAAAGCCAGGAGATTCCAAGAGAGGGAAGACCTCTTGAGGAGGTGTATTCGGAAATGCTGGAGGACATCTATGCGCATGTGCTTCTGGCCCAGCATCCGCGCAGTTTTTCCTGTGTGCCGTCCAATGCATCGCTGCTTTCCTGGATGGGGGACGCGATGACGGCCGCCTACAATCCGCATGCGAGTTGCAGGACCAATGCACCGGCAGCTGATCTGGTGGAAAAGCGGCTGATCCGCTGGATGTGTGACCGGGCCGGATACCCAGAGGAAGCGGGAGGCCTTTTTGTCTCCGGTGGTTCCATGGCGAATCTGACTGCACTGACAGCGGCAAGAGATGCCAGGCTTTCCTTTGAGGAGCGGAGCCGGGCGGTGGTCTATGTGTCGGATCAGACGCATGTTTCTGCGGCCAAAGGTCTTCACATCATTGGTTTTGACTGGAGCCAGGTGCGGATGATTCCGACGGACAACCGGTTCCGTATGGATCTGAAGGCGCTGAAAACAGAGGTGGAGAAGGACCGGAAAGAGGGGAAAAAGCCGTTTGCGGTCATTGCGTCTGCCGGAACGACCAATACCGGAAGTGTGGACCCAATGAAGGGGATAGCCGCGATCTGCCGGGAATACGGGATGTGGATGCATGTGGACGGCGCATTTGGTGCATCGGCCCTTTTATCCGAGACGTACCGTCCGCTTCTGGAAGGAATTGAAGAGTCGGACAGCCTGAGCTGGGACGCTCATAAGTGGATGATGCAGACCTATAGCTGCAGCGTAGTGCTTGTAAGAGACAAGTCCGATCTGGTCCGGAGCTTTGCCGCTCACCCGGAGTATCTCAAGGACGCGGAATCCTCAGAGGAGCAGGTAGAGTTCTGGGATCTGGGACCGGAACTGACGCGCCCTGCAAGAGGACTGAAGCTGTGGCTGACCCTTCAGACAGTGGGAAGCAAAGGCATGGAGGAAGTATTTGATCATGGGTGTGCCCTGGCCGAACTTGCGGAAGAGCGGATCCGGCAGGAACCAGAATGGGAGATCATGGCTCCGGCAAGTCTTGGGGTTGTCAATTTTCGTTATGCGCCGGACTGCGTGCAAAGCGAAGCAGAACGGGACCGGATGAATCAGGAGATCTCCTATGCCATTACGGAAAGCGGATTTGCCCAGGTCTTTACTACCATACTGGGCGGGATGAAGTGCTATAATAAAGTTGTAACGGAAGTGGCTAATAAGATATACTAAAAACAATAAGAAAAGAGGTTCTTATCATGCCACAGAATTACACACCAG
>CAJFMZ010000145.1 GCA_904393575.1 uncultured Sellimonas sp.
AATACGGTGTGTAGTTTTTCTGGATGAAATCTCTTACATTGATTTCTTTTTCCCAGATGCCTCCGCGAAAAGATTCCCATTCTTTTCTCATGTTGATAAATCCTCCTTCAAAATAAACCCTATACTGTTGAGAAACAACTGTTTCTGTTTCATGGGGCTATTATAGCCGATTCGTGAAATCTGTGTCAATGCGTTTCATGTACTATTTCAGGAACAATTCCTGCTTTTTTGCAAATCCTAGCGATTGTATAGGAAAAAATACATATTCCGGGCGGATTCAACGTTTATCATCCCAGAAAAAGAACGTATCCAGCCGGTTCTTTTTATCAAAAATTTTATTGTAATTCACACAATCATCCAGTGTGAGATACATTTCCTCCTGCCCGCCGGACTCATATTCGTGAAACCTTCCGTCCTGTCCCAAATAGGAGACTCCGCTGAATCCCGGTACCATCTCTTTCAAATCAAGCAGATACTGCTCATACTCCGTCAGAGCAGCTCCGGCCGTCTCCAGAGTCATGGCTCCAAGATAATTCATGCTCGTCAGGATACCCTCTTCCTCCGGAATGTCATAATTGGCCCAGATCAAAAACGGTGTCATATAATACTTCTGGTATTCCTCAAAACTCATCTCTTCATTCGTTTTTCCGAAAATATACTGATAAAATTCCTCGGAAAGTCCGGGCATATGATCTCCGAAAAAGACAACCATGGTCGGTTCTTCCGACTGCTCCAGATCCCGAATCAGCCCCTCCAGCGCCTGGTCCGATTCGTGTACCAGGGATAGATACTGCTCCGCCTCCTCATCGGAATATTCCGGCAGCGTAATCTCCCCTTCATATCCCTGATCATTATAAGGAGCATGATTCTGTATCGTGACACAGAACGTAAACAGCGGATCCTCTTCCTCTTCAATTAACGTTTCGATTTTATCAAAGCATACCTCATCCGTCACAAAGTTCCGCTTTGTATCTTCTCCCCGGAAATCATCCAGACTCAGGTACATATCAAACCCCATAGTCTCATAAGTAATCTGACGGTTGTAGTTTGTGGCGATAAAAGGATGAATTGCACAGGTTTGATACCCCTGGGCCTTTAATGTCGATGCCAGAGAAACGTCCAGCCGGTTTCCGATCATGACATACGGCGAATATGTGGATCCAAACATTCTCATGGAAGTACCTGTCAGAAACTCAAACTCTGTCTTTCCGGTTCCTCCTCCCAGCGTAGAAACCATGACATTGCCTTTCATCGTATTTTCTTTCAGACTGTGATAAAAAGGGAGCACCTCTTCCGATACGGCAAAATCTCCCGCCGCATTCAGATCCGCAAATGTTTCATCCATAATTGCGATAATATTCGGCTGTACATCCATCCCGTCTTTTATCGCAGCTTTAGATTCACCGTTCTTGTTCCCTTTCACTGTCTCCTCTACTGTCTCTGCTGAATACCCCTCCGGCTCCGTTACAATGGAATCTCTGGCTCCCTGAATAAAGCACAGCTGCACTCCGTACCGGTAGAAACTGTCCCCAGGGCGGTTGCCGTCCACCGAGACGCCCCAGTTGTCCGGCTGATCAGATGACCTCAGATAATAGATTCCACCTGCCAGAAGCACTATTCCCAGAACACGAATGATCACTTTTGCCATTCGTGTTCTGGCCAGCTTATAATTTCTTCCAGTATACATACAGGTCAGGATACTGATCACGATCACGCCGACAATCACCATATGCAGCGTAATTTCGTAATCGTAATCTCCCGCCACCGTTGCCGCAGTCCCAATATCCAGCAGATCTGCAATCTGCAAGGGCAGCCCACGGAACAGGTAGGTAAAATACGATCCTACAGCCCACACAAAATAAAAGACGCTGCAGATCAGCGCAGCCAGCCGGAGAGAATTGCAGATCAGCAGCAGAATCAGAAAAAAGACCGCTGACACGCAGATACTGATTGCCACATACTGATATGGGATTGCAAACATATTCGGATTATAGATCCATTCCATGATCCAGAACATTCCCGTCCCCATCAAAATGGCAAACAGCAGCGCTTTTGTAAGAGAAAGTCTCCTTATTTTCCACTTCTTTCTCAGAAACAGACAGTAAAACTGCCATCCCACAGCCCCAAACACACCGAATCCCCAAAGACAGAACCACTGCACGATCCCTTTGGCTGATCCATCGTTTGCCTCTCTTCCAAACAGTTTCCAGTGACAGAAAAGGAACGCCATCACCGTCAGCCAGATCACACCCAGTCCAACCACTGCTCCTTTGATCTTTTTCTCTTTCCACCTCGTCCGAATACAGACCAACGGTTCCTCGATTCTCTTTTTCATTTGTATACTACCTCTTCGCCCCGGTTCGGATACAAATCTACACGGGCCTTTCTCCAATATCTCAAGTTCAGACAACCTGCTTTCGCTGTTCTATCTCACTGTCCTTCCCCAGCCTGTATCTTGAACACAAAAAAATCACCGCCCCCAGAGAACTCCCTCTCCAAAAACAGTGATTTAACCTGCGCCATCAGGGGCTCGAACCCTGGACACCCTGATTAAGAGTCAGGTGCTCTACCAACTGAGCTAATGGCGCATCTTACATTTTCTGTTTTGCTCAACGCAAGAGATATTATATTATATAATTCCAGAAAATGCAAGCCCAATTTGAAATTTTTTTATTTTTTGCTTATTTTTTTCTTATTGCCTGTATCTGCTTTTCTCAGCACATCCGCCAGCCTGTCGGTCATCTCCTGTGGTTCTATCATTCCAGTCATCCGAAGCACCTCTTTTCCATTGACAAAAAGAAGGAATGCCGGAATCCCCCGGATCCTGTATCTGGCCGCCAGAAGCGGATTCTGTTCCGTATTCACTCTCCCGGCTTTCATTTCGTCTTCCATCTCTTCTCCAAGCCGTTCAAATACATCCTCCATCATGGAACACTTGCCGCACCATACTGCGTAGAACTCTACCAGAACCGGCTTTTTCTCCTCCAGCACTTCTCTCCGGAAATTGCGCTCTGTCAGTTCTTTCATCACTCACACCGTCCCGATCTGCATCCGGGATTGAGAGCCTTATACAGTTCTTTACATGCTCTTTGCAGAATCCGTATTTTCTTATTCAGCCAGACATTATCATAACAAAATCTACCGCAGGTACAGCAGACCTTTCTCCTGCACTTTTTTCCCATGGCTCCATCCGTCTGCTTTTTTATTATTCTATGCCGGCGTGCTGTTTCTGTTCCTTAACGCTCCACGCTTTTTCTGCCCGCTGTCAATTTGCAGATCGGATTTCCCCTGGAAGAAAACTTTTCCTCATATTCCGTCATGATATTTCCCCTGCTCATTTCCGGATCGTGGTGCAGATCAAAGGTATGTGCCTTCAGCTCCCATCCAGCCTCCCGGACCTGTTCCAGAGAAAATTCAAACAGATCTTTATTATCCGTCTTAAACTCCACAACGCCGTCACGCTTCAGGATATTATCATACCTCTCCCAGTATGCGGTGGAGGTCAGCCTTCGCTTCGCATGCCGTGCCTTTGGCCATGGATCCGAAAAATTCAGATAGATCCGGTCCACCTCTCCTTTTTCAAAGACTTCTTCAATTTCAGCCGCATCCATACACACAAACCGGATATTCGCAGGCGGTTCTTCCATTGCATCCATCCGCTCCAGTGCACGCAGCAGCACGCTGGAATACCGTTCGATTCCAATGTAATTGATATCCGGATGTTCCTGCGCCATCTGCATCAAGAACTGTCCCTTTCCCATACCGATCTCTACCCGGATCGGATGAGTATTTCCAAACACTTCGTTCCAGTGTCCCCTTTTTTCCTTTTCCTGTTTCACTACCGCCTCATGCCCGGCAATGACCTCTCTCGCCCCCGGTATATTCCGAAGTCTCATCCTTCTCTCTCCTCTCTTTTCGTATCTTGCGTCCTTCTTTATCCAAGAGCCACATCCAGAATCATCATCAGCACAAATCCGGCCGCAAATCCAATCGTTCCGATATTACTGTGTTCACCTTCGCTTGCCTCCGGAATCAGCTCTTCTACCACCACATAAATCATGGCTCCTGCCGCAAAAGACAGCAGATATGGCAGCACCGGTGTAATAATCCCGGCGAGCAGAATGGTAATCGCAGCCGCAATCGGTTCTACAGCCCCGGAAAGCATTCCATATAAAAACGACTTCCCTTTTCCCACTCCTTCACTTTTCAAAGGCATGGAAATAATTGCTCCCTCCGGGAAGTTCTGAATTGCGATTCCGATCGAAAGCGCAAACGCTCCCGCCATTGTAATCTCCGTATTCTGAGAAACCATTCCTGCGAATACCACGCCGACGGCCATTCCTTCCGGAATATTATGAAGCGTAACCGCCAGGACAAGCATCGTTGTTTTTTTTAAAGAGCACTTCGGCCCCTCTGACTGCTCCGCTCCCATGTGAAGATGAGGCACCGCCCGGTCCATCACAAGCAGGAACAAAATTCCCAGCAAAAATCCGGCCGCGGCCGGAATAAATGCGTATTTCCCCATATTCTCCGACATATCCATCGAAGGAATTAAAAGCGACCATACGGATGCCGCTACCATGACTCCCGAAGCAAACCCCAGGAGCATCTTTTGAAGGAACGGACGCATCTGCCCTTTCATGAAAAAGACACACGCCGCTCCAAGTGCCGTTCCTGCAAACGGCAATAATAAACCTGCTGCAAGCTGCATTGATTCATCCCTCCTGTCATCTAATATATGATATCCTCTGTCTTTTGTCACATCAAAGCCGGATCACCAGTCCGGGAACCGGCGGATGATTCGGACGATTGTAATATGAGCTCATTATAACGAGATATTTTTTACTGTCAAGGGTTTTCAGATATTCCATCACCGCATCCTTTTCCTCAAACCCGCTGTCTTTTCCACTGTAGATGCACAGACTGATGATCCCGCCCTTCTTTAAAAGGTCCATCCCCTGTCTGAGAGCCTCCAGACTTGTTTCTGCTCTTGTCGCAATATCATGGGAGCCTCCCGGAAGATATCCAAAATTGAATACCACACAGGACACGCTTCCGTAGCCGTCCTCTGTTTTCTCCAGCATTCCTCTGCATCTTTCACTGCCCGCCAGTGCTTCTTTCATCTTTTCGTGGCCGCAGCCAAACAACTCAGCCCGCTCCTCCACTCCTGCTTCTTTCAGACGTTCCCGCGTTTTTTCCAGCGCCTGCCTTTGAATGTCAAATCCTGCTGTCATCCCCTTCCTGCCGGCCAGCTCGCACAGCAAAAGCGTGTCATGTCCGTTTCCGCAGGTGGCGTCTATGCAATAATCCCCCTCCGAAACCTGTTCCCGAATAAACCTCCTGCACCACTGAGTGATCTGATAATTCTCCATCTTGTCCTTTCCTTTCTTTCCCACAAAAAGCAGGCCCGTCTGCAAAGCCTCTTCACGCCTTCCAGACGGGTCTGTTCTCATTTTTACATAAAACAGTATCAGAATTCGAATACCGCTACACCATATGGCGGAAGCTTGTACGGGAATGAATATGGCCTTCCATCGCACTCCTGTTTTACCGCTTTATATATCAGCGGACGCTCTTCCCCTTTTCCTCCGTACTGTTTTTCATCACTGTTCAGTATCAGCTTGTACTGTTTTCTGCGCGGTACGCCTACCCGGTAGTCAGCCCATTCCATCGGCGTAAAATTGCAGACAAACAGCAGATTCTTTTTATTATTCTTTGAATGCCGGATGAAGCTGAAAATGCTTCGGTAACCATCATTCGCATTGACCCACTCAAATCCATATCCGACCGTATCCTGCTCATACATTGCCTTATTCTTTTTATAAAGCTTCAGCAGATCTCTTGTAAAGGCCTGAAGATACTGGTGTTCCGGCTCTTCCAGCAGATACCAGTCCAGCTCCCTTGCCTCGCTCCATTCTCTAAGCTGCGCAAAATCCTGCCCCATGAACAGAAGCTTCTTGCCAGGATGTCCCATCATAAAGGCATATCCC
>CAJFMZ010000146.1 GCA_904393575.1 uncultured Sellimonas sp.
TTGATTTATGTTAAAAAGGAAATTTGAATTTTCCCTTTTTACCACCTTTGCCGCCCATCATTCCGGGCATCTGTTTCATCATCTTTTTCATTTGTTCAAACTGTTTGCAAAGCTTGTTGACTTCCGAGATATCAACCCCGGCGCCTTTTGCGATACGATGTTTTCTGGACGGAGTCAGGATGTCAGGATTCCTTCGTTCCTTGACCGTCATGGAGTAGATGATGGCCTCCATACGCTCCATCTTCCGCTGGGCATCATCCGAATCAATATCCGGCATTTTGCCTTTCTTTCCCATCATGCCTCCGATTCCCGGAAGCATGCCCAGGATACTTCCCAGACCGCCCATATTTCTCATCTGCTTCATGGACTCCAGATAATCTTCAAAATCGAACTGGGCTTTCCGAAGTTTCTGAGACATTTCTTTTGCCTTGTCCTCATCAATATCAGCCTCCGCTTTCTCGATCAGAGTGAGAATATCACCCATGCCGAGGATTCGGGATGCCATTCTGTCCGGATAAAACTGTTCCAGATCAGAGAGCTTTTCACCCATGCCGACATACAGAATCGGACATCCGGTTACGGCTTTGATGGACAGAGCCGCACCACCTCTTGTATCACCGTCCAGCTTTGTAACGATGACACCGTCTATACCAATCTTATCGTTAAATTCTTTTGCCACATTGACCGCGTCCTGACCTGTCATGGCATCCACCACCAGGATCGTCTGATGCACGGTCACCGCTTCTTTGATTTCCTGGAGCTCTTCCATCATATCTTCATCAATGTGAAGACGTCCGGCCGTATCCAGGATGACAATGTTATTTCCGTTTTTTGCCGCATGTTCCATTGCTGCTTTGGCGATATTGGCAGGCTTGTGTTTTTCTCCCATAGAGAATACTTCCACGCCCTGCTTTTCTCCATTGATCTGAAGCTGCTGAATCGCTGCCGGACGGTAAACATCACAGGCAACCAGAAGCGGCTTTTTGCCTTTCAGCTTGAATTTCCCTGCAAGCTTGGCGGTGGTCGTCGTCTTACCGGCTCCCTGCAGACCCGCCATCATGATGACGGTCGTTGCCTTTCCGGGCTCCAGTTTGATTTCGGTCGTCTCAGACCCCATCAAAGAGACCAGCTCTTCATTTACGATCTTAATGACCATCTGACCCGGATTCAGTCCGTTCATTACGTCCTGGCCTACCGCACGCTCCTGCACATTTTTAATGAAACTCTTTACAACCTTGAAGTTTACATCGGCCTCCAAAAGCGCCATCTTGACTTCCTTGAGCGCCGCCTTGACATCGTCCTCCGTCAGCCGTCCCTTGCTGCGCAGATTCCGGAATACATTTTGAAGTTTCTCAGTTAAACTGTCAAATGCCATTCTATAACTCCTCTATGATCTCATCTGAAATCTGCCGGATCTCCCGGATCAGGATTCCCTTCTCCTTCTCCTGCCATGTATCCAGCAGACGGTCGATTTGATGTACCTTTTCTTTTACTGTAAGAAACTTCTGGATCAGATGAAGCTTTTCCTCATAACCTTCCAGCGTCTTTTCACAGCGCCGGATCGTATCGTGGACTCCCTGTCTGCTGATGCCCCGCTCCTGGGCAATCTCTCCAAGGGAAAGATCTTCCAGTACAAATTGTTCATATATCTCTTTCTGATTTGCTGTCAGCAGTTCACCGTAAAAATCATACAGCAAAGCATGTTTTACAATTTCATCCATGTCTCTCACCTGTGACATCATACTATAAATAAAAAGAGGTGTCAAGTATTTTCTCTTGACACCATTGATTTTTTTTTTACAGTTTTGGATTCAGCAGTTTTTCAATATTCAAAAGTCCTCTCCCCTGGATATTGGCATCCTTCCCCATGTCATCCGCACTCATCAGGAGCCGTAACTTGACTTCCACATTCTTCATATCCGGGTATTTACTCAGGAGAAGGGCTGCCGCTCCGGATACGATCGGGGCCGACATGGAGGTCCCACTTTTTACAGCGTACATCTTCTGATGCCTCTTCTGGCAGAACCCGTTGCAGGAGCGAATGTAGGATCCGGGTGCAACCAGATCCGGCTTACAAACGCACTCATAGGTAGGTCCTCTGCCGGAATAATTTGTCCCGGCTTTTCCATACCGGTCTATTTTTACTCCATCATCAGAAGCCCCTACCGTAATGACTTTTCTGCTGATACCCGGAACTGTCACTGATCCCTTCCGCGGTCCGAAATTTCCGGCAGCTGTCACAACCACAAGTCCCTCATCCCACATCTGGTCTACCCAGCGCAGCAGTTCCCGCTCTTCTTCATCTCCCTGATGGGGAAGTGTTCCGATAGAAATATTTACAATCCGGATCTTCCATTTTTCTCTGTTTCGCAAAATGACTCGGATTCCTTCGATCAGATGGCGGATTTTCCCTTCCCCTTTCTGATCCAGCACTTTGACTGCCACAATGCGGGATCCGGGGGCAATACCCGCATACAATCCGGAAGACATTCTGCCGGACCCCGCAATGATGCCCGAAACATGAGTTCCATGGGAATTGTCATCGTACATCTGTCTTTTCCCATGCAGCATATCTCCAAAGGCCACGATCTTCCCATCCAGATCCGGATGCCTGGAAACTCCGGTGTCCAGGACAGCAGTTGTACCTTTGCTTCCATCGATATGTCCGAACAGCGTGTCATTACAATAATAATGAACGGTTTCCTTAACCCGTCTCACCAAAAAACTCCTTTTCTTCCAGCCTATTCAGGAAAAAGGTCCTTTGTGCAGCCCTTCGGCATTCCAAAAAATTTTTTTATAGAGGAAACACTTCCAAGCCCTGCTACATAGTATAACATTGTAAATAACAAAAAATGGAGGCAAAAACATGAGTGACTTAAGTGCAACAAACTGTGGATGCGGATGTGAATCTTCTTCTGGATTCGGAGGCAATTCCTGTCTGTGGATCATCCTTCTTCTGTGCTGCTGCGGTGGCTGCGGAGGAAACGGAAGAGGCGGTTTTGGCGGAGGATGCGACAGCTGTCTGTGGATTATCCTGCTTCTGTGCTGCTGCGGCGGATTTGGAAACGGATACAACGACAATGGCTGCTGCTAATATCTGCTGATACCAGAAAGGGAGGCGGGGTAAAACATCCCGTCTCCCTGAAATGCTGGATAACCTAATCAAACGTCACCACATCATGGGCCGGCTTCTTTGCAGGAAGAATCTCTTCCAGATAAAGAACCGGTCCCTTTTCTTTGTACTGCTTCATATATTCATACCGGAAGGAAACCGTTACATACACCCAGTCTCTGCTTTGATATGGAATTTCCTCATTGCACCTGCAAAGATATCCTAAAAACGTAATATCCTCCTCGCAGCAGGTCATGACAAAGCGCCCTGGAACAAAAAATCCCTTTCCGAGCTTTTTCCCTTTGTATACCTGAGCAAGGAACCTGAGCTTTTTGCCTTTATAGTGTTCCGGATGTTCCATAGCGTCCAGATACCAGATTCCGTAATCAATCTCATCAATCTGGATCACCGGTGCATTCAGATCAAACGGAAGGTCTTCCTCGGTGTTTTCGATCGGCTCGCCATCCTCGCTTTCAAAGACAATCTGTGCTCTTGGATTCATCACTTTGATACTTCTGCGGATTTTGGCCCGGTCCGTATCCTCCGCCGTCCGGTTGACAATAACAAGATCTGAGGACAGCAGAGGGGCCAGAAACATATTTCTCATATTGAGAAGATACATCTCTGCCGTACCTCCATCCACCGTAGAGAGCACCGCACCGATCTCCCACCCTGGCGGAAGCTTCATTTCCAGCATCCGGTTCAGATCCCATGTCCCGTTGAACTCGATCATCACATGATCCGGGCGGTAATTGAGCTCCAGTCCTTCCAGGAAGAATTCATTGAGCTTCTCTTCTTCCTCCACTACATATTTGATGATTCCGTTTTTCTTAAGCCACGCCTCATCGTACTCCTCATCCCCCTCCTCACAGACAATCAGAATCGTCTGATTATAGTCAAGGAAATCCGGGCTGTGAAGAGCTTCATTGATTAATGTTGTCTTCCCACTGTCGAGAAATCCTGTAAAAAGTTCTACTACTGTATCCATCTGATTACTCCCTGTCTAAACATGCAGCGTCTGCTGGATTTTATCGGTGTGGATATCCGTTCCGATCACGCAGATCTTTCCGGTATAATCCGCTTTTGTCTCACGGATCTCATATTCTCCCGGCACATAATCAAATTCCATCCAGCTTCCATCGGTTCCCTCTACAATCCCCTTTGCTCTTAAAATAGTTCCATATGCCTCTACATCCGTCAGGGAATCCAGGAACTGTTCGATCTCAGAACGGTCATATTTCTCTACCGTCTCAATGCCCCAGCTTGTGAACACCTCATCTGCATGATGATGCCCCTCATGGTCATGATGGTGCTCATGGCAGCATTCCTCATGATCATGATGGTGATCGTGGTGATGGCATTCCTCGTGATCGTGATGGTGCTCATGGTGATGGCATTCCTCGTGATCGTGATGCTCCTGATGAAGACATGCTTCATTCAGAAGATCCGTCGGCTTGGAGGTCTGTTCCACGGCATTACGGATCACTTCTCCGTCAAGCTGATCCCACGGAGTGGTAATGATAGCTGCCTGCGGATTGACTTCCCGGATCAGGCGGACTGCTTCTTTGAGCTTTTCCTCAGTCATGGACTGGGTTCTGCTCAGTACAATCGTCGCAGCATATTCAATCTGGTTGCTGTAAAATTCTCCAAAGTTTTTCAGGTAAATCTTTACTTTTTTTCCGTCTGCTACTGTAATACAGCTGTTCAACTCGATGCCGCAGTGTTCTTCCACGTTTCTGACCGCTCCTGCCACATCGGAAAGCTTACCGACACCGGACGGCTCAATCATAATCCGGTCCGGATGATACTGATCTACCACTTGTTTCAGCGCTTCGCTGAAATCACCTACCAGAGTGCAGCAGATACAGCCGGAGTTCATTTCTGTGATCTCAATTCCCGCATCCTTCAGAAATCCGCCGTCGATCCCGATCTCTCCGAACTCATTTTCTATCAATACGATCTTTTCCCCCTGAAACACGTCAGTCACCAGACGTTTGATAAAGGTGGTTTTTCCGGCCCCAAGGAAACCGGAGATAATATCTACTTTTGTCATAATACATCCTTCTTTCTGTTTTCATCGTCTTCTATCATAGCAGTTTTTTTTCTGTTTTAAAAGACTTCTCTTGGAAAAAAGAGGAGGGCCGGATCAACCGGCCCTGAATCTGTATCTTTTATTTCCTGTTCTGACGTTTCACTGCTTTTTCTTCGTCTTCCTTGTTGACAAAAGTGGAAAGGGTATCTTCTTCCTGTTCCATGCTCTTTTTCCGGAGCATACACTCCTCATCCAGCTCATAGACCGTGTTTCCATCCAGAATCAGCTTTCTTGGCATGTCTCATTCTCCTTCTCTTTTTCTTCCAATATATGATGCCCGCATATTTTATGCTTTATTCACATATATATTTACAACGCCGGATCAGATAGGAGATGCAGACACATGAAGAAGAAAACTCCATTTCCCATGACACCTTTCGATATGCTCGTAGTACCTGAGCATCTTCATATGATGAAGCTGTTTCTCCCCTATCTGCCTTCCGGCACGCAAAAAATGCTGGCCGTCTGGATCAAGACAGTGGAACTCCAGAATACGATTGCCTATTTTCGTGATTTCCCGCGTCTTGGAATGGGAGAGGTAAGTTCTTCCCGGCAGATCAACGCAATGGAACTATTTGAAGAACTCCGTCCTTATATGAAAGAGGATGAAGCCGAGCAGATCGATATGGCTCTCTCCGCAATGAGTATGATGGAGATGATTAATGAGTCCAAAGGATCCGGTGATTCTCCGGATCCTTCAGAGATCC
>CAJFMZ010000147.1 GCA_904393575.1 uncultured Sellimonas sp.
ACGTGTGATTAACGCTTTCACTCTTTCGATTACATCTGTTCTGGCATCGTCTTCGATTTTTGCATTGACAACAACAGCTAATTCATATTTGTTCATGTCGTTTGCACCTCCTTATGGTCTTTTGGCTCCCGGTCTCCTGGCCGGGGACAAGGATAAATAATATATCACGATAAAATACTATACCATCTGCAGACTTGGATTTCAAGCCTTTTTTCGAATTTCTTTTGTGTTTTTTTCCACGATTTTCCTGGAAATCATGATCTGATGGCCACATCCCTCACACTTCAGCCGGAAGTCAGCCCCAACCCGCAGAATTTCCCACTCATAACTCCCGCAGGGATGCTTCTTCTTCATTTTAATGATATCTCCAACTTCATATCTGCTCTCTGCCATATTCCTTCCTCTCCTCCGGCTAATTCTCTTCGATCAGGTAACCCTGCACGATCAGCCTCTCCTCATTATTTGCCTTGGTACACGTGGACAAGGTAACCACTCTGGCGTCAGACGGCACCTCCACACCCGTATCATAGAAAGAATGTTCCCTGGAAAACGACAGGAAGGCCTGAAACGCCTCGTCATTTTCAAATACGGTCTGATATGCATCCGAGGTATCTTCTACCTCTCCCACCGCAAAAATCTGGTACTTCAGCTCTTTCCCATCCGGCGTATAAATATAAAAGTACGGGTACGATCTGTAGAACTCCTCGTCCTGATACTCTTCCAGCCTTCCAAACATGGATTTGCTGTTCATTCGATGTCCGTATATGATGCTGTTTTTGTCTGTCATGTCTTTATGATTTGACACATTCAGGAAAATCGCACCATAAGTGTTCGGATATCCCGATATGGTCTTATCCAGGTATTCCTGATTGTCCTTTCCCTGAACTACCGGATAGCTGATGATCGACGGCTCATCAAACCGGATCCATGCAATAATATCCTGATTGACCTTCCAGAGCGCTTCAAAATCCACCGTATATCTTCCGTCTCCGTCCCCTGTATCTGTATCATTGGCATAAATCCCGATTTCTTTTAAATTGTCGTATTCCTGGTCTCCTTTGTGATAACCGTAAAAAATACGAACCAGCTGGAAACCGGAAAAGCAAAATACAATGACAGCGGCAATCAGGATGATCGTAGATACGATCCCGCCCTTCTTCTTTTTCTTCCGGCGTTTCTCCCGTCTCCTCCTTCGGGTTCCGGAAGATCCTGCCGCCTCTTGTATGGCTTTTTCCTCCTCAAGCCTCTTCTTTCTGTCTTTTATCCGATTTTCGTCCATGTATACTTCCCTCTTTTTCCGACACCCGGCAGGCTTCCCTGCATCTTCAGCTTCTACATCTCTTTTAGTATAGCGTATTTTCAGCAATAGAAAAAGAGGATGTTTCAGAAACCGGACTTCATTTCCTCCACATCCTCCTTGATCACTTTTTTAGTACGGAATTTCCAGATAAATATCTTTTCCTTCTTTAATGGAGATCACAAGCTTGCCTGCTCTTGCGGTCACCTGCGCTCCCTGTGCCTGCATCTCAACTGTCGGAGGCGCCGCCTCTTCTGCCGCTGTCTCCTTTGGCTCCTCTTCCGCTTCGTCTTCTCCTTCTACAACCGCATCGATCACATCAACAGTCACCGGTGTCAGAGAATCACAGGTCTTCGTAAGCTTCGCTCCGAGGATCTGATGAATCTGAAGGCATCCGTCCAGATTCAGAAGGCCGCTGTCAACCAGTTCATCAAAGATACTTGGATCTTCCAGGTTTTCCGGTCCTATTGTAATTCCGGCCTCCGCCCTGCAGCAGAGAACTGCCGGATCATGCGCATGCTGTTTTGCTGTTTCAGCTGTAATAGACATTACTATTCCTCCTTTAATTCTTCTCTTTCTACCATCTTAGTCCTGTTTTACATGGTTTTCCAATTCATTCTTTCTATATTTTAGAACATTTCATCCAAGTTGTCGATACCCTCTGGGACTCCCGTTTACGAATTTAATACAATTTTTATATACAGTTTATTGATTCCTGCCCAAAATGCGGTAAAATAGAATTCATAATATAAGTAAGACAGGTTGTGTAAAAAAATGAAAGACAAGTTTTTGCGCTTTATGTACGGCCGTTACGGCGTTGACCAGTTTTCTAAATTTCTGGTAGTGATGGGAATCATTTTCCTGCTGTTATCCGGATTTACCCGGTATGGCAGCCTTTTGTACCTGATTTCCCTCGCCATCCTGATTTATTCCTATTTTAGAATGTTTTCGCGGAATCATTCCAAACGATACGCAGAGAATCAGCTCTATCTGAAATACACCGCAGGCATCCGGAAGAAATTTTCCGCTGTCCGCTACGGTCTCAGCCAGAGAAGATACTATCACATTTACAAATGCCCTTCCTGCGGACAGAAGATCCGGATTCCGAGAGGCAAAGGCAAAATCGAAATCCGATGTCCGAAATGCAATGCACATTTTGTCAGGAAAAGCTGAGAAAGGAGTCTGTTATCATGCTGGATTACATGGTTTTATATCAAAGCGAAACCGGAAACACAAAGAAGCTTGCCACATCTATTTTCGCAGCCCTGCCCGGTATGGCAAAGGATCTGAGAAGCATTGATGAGCTTGGCGATGGTCTTCCGGATGCCTCTGCCTATTTTATCGGCTTCTGTGTCCACCGGGGGACCTGCAGTCTGGAAGTCGGCAATCTGCTTTCTTCTATCTCCGGAAAAAGTGTTGCCTTATTCGGCACATGTGGAGCCGCAAACATAGATAATTACTACAAAAATATAGAAAACAGCGCGCGGATCTGGCTGGAAGATGATAATCTCTATCTTGGCGGTTTTTTCTGCCAGGGTAAGATGCCTCTTCAGATTCGCCAGAAATACGAATCCATGCTGAATGGAGATGAGAGCCACGATTCTCATCTCAAGCTTCAGCTTCAAAATTTTGACCAGGCGATGATCCATCCGACAAAAGAGGATCTGGAGCACGCCGCAGCATTTGCAAAAGAATGCCTCAGCCGTCTTTAAGACGGCCGAGGCTCTTTTTTATCCCCAGATCATTCCGATTCCTGCTTCTTTTGCTTTATCATAGATTGCTTTTGCCGCAATCAGATCCTGTGTTGCAACACCGACCGTCTCAAATATAATGATCTCTTCATCATTTTCACGTCCTGGAATTTCTCCTTTGATCACCTGTCCCAGGTCCCCTGTGAAATCGTCTTTTGTGATGATTCCTTCCTCCAGCGGGATCAGGATATCTCCGGATTCGGAAAGCACTGCCTCCTCTGAGTCAAAATAAATCTTGGACGCTCTTGGGAGAATCGCCGGATCCATCTCCTGCATATGCGGCTGGTATGCGCCCACACAGCTGATGGTTGCCCCTGCTTTCACTTTTGACGCGTCAAAGACCGGTTTGGAGGACGGAGTTACCGTCACGAGAAGATCGGCTCCCTCTACTGCTTCATCAGAAGATGCAGCAGCAATGATTTTGGTTCCGTATGCTTTTAATTCCTCGTTCATCTGTTCCGCGAAGGCTTTTGTACGCTCCGGATTCATGTCAAAAACGCGGACTTCTTCCAGATCTCTTACTGTCACCATGGCTTCCAACTGGGTGGCCGCCTGTCCGCCTGTCCCGATCAGGGCGCCGATGCGGCTGTCCTTCTTTGCAAGCAGATCGAACGCTGCACCTGTCGCTGCACCTGTACGAAGCTGTGTGACATACGTTCCGTCCAGTACTGCTTCCACAATCCCGGTTGTTCCGTCAATCAGGAATACCTGTGCCGGCGAGGACGGAATTCCCTGATCGATGTTGTGCGGAAAAATATTAACTATCTTCAAGGAAGCGGTATCCATCTCTTCCACGTACGCCGGCATGAAAAGGAAACTTCCGTCATACTTCGGCGCCGGGATATTCGTCCGGATCGGAGAATCGCATTTCCCCTCCACCACAAGCTGGAATGCTTTTTTGTCCGCTTCCACAGCCTCCTTCATGGTAAACACCTTTTTGATATCTTCTTTGGATAATAATAACATGTCTGTTCCTCCTGATTTTCCTGTATTCTATCTTCGGAAACGCGCATCCAGTCCCCACGGCTGCATGGCGCCTCCCTCTTCCGCCGGTCTGCACATTTTTGCATAAATGTTCAAACATCCTTTTTCTTCTTTTAAAGGCGGACATACCCAGTTTGCCTTTCTCTTTGCCAGTTCTTCATCGGAAACGAGCAGATTGACCTCTCCATTTGGAATATCGATTACGATTTCATCCCCATTTTCTACAAGCGCAATCGTTCCTCCATCGTAAGCTTCTGGCGAGACATGGCCGATAATCGCGCCATAATTAAATCCGGAGAATCTGGCGTCCGTGATCAATCCCACACTCTTGTGCAGCCCCAGTCCGATGAGGGCATCAATGCTCAACATCAGTTCCTTCATTCCAGGAGCTCCTTTGCACCCTTCATAACGGATGACAATGATGTCTCCCGGTACGATTTCTCCTGCCTGGATCGCTTCAAAGGCCGGGCGGTCGCCCTCAAATACCTTTGCCTTGCCTTTCATATATTTTACCTCTTCGTATACGGCTGTCGGGCGGACAATCGCACCGTTCGGAGACAGATTTCCTCTTAAAATCTTCAGGCCCGGCTCGTGGAACAATGGGCGTTCCAGAGAATGGATCACTTCATTTTCTTTTGGCGTAACTTTGGAGAGAAGTTCCTTCCATGTGCATCCGTACATGCTCGGAACATCCGTAAACAGCTTGCTCTCCAGCATTTTCATTACATTCATGACGCCTCCCGCATAATGGAAATCCACCACGGTGTAAGGTCCGCTTGGGACCACCGCATTGATGCAGTAGATTTCATCTGCGTATTTCTCGAAGTCTTCCAGCGTCAGTTTGATGCCCAGCTCATAGGCATAGGAAAGAAGATGAAGCACTGCATTGGTGGATCCGGCCACAGCCATGTCAAACATAATGGCGTTGAGAAGCACCTCTTTTGTAATCAGGTCCGAAGGTTTTCTTCCTTCTTTTGCCATCTTGACCGCATATTTCCCGGCTTCTCTTGCTCTGCGCAGCTTCGCATTGTCGGATGCCGGAATCGTGGATGTACCTGGAAGTACCAGATTCAGCACTTCACCGAGCATCTGCATGGTGTTGGCCGTTCCCATGGACGGACACGCGCCAAAGGACGGGCAGACATTGTCTTCCATATCCATCAGTTCTTCTTCTGTAGCTCCTGAGAATCTGGCGGAATCCAGATCCGCCTCTACTACCGTTTTGCCGCAGTACTGTCCCGGCTGCATGGAACCTCCTGTCACGATCATGGACGGAATGTCCAGACGCATAGCAGCAAGGTAACAGCCGGCAATGATATTGTCACAGGACGCAATCATGACAAGGCCGTCGAAATTGTGGACGCGGGTAACGAACTCTACAGACATGGCTACAATATCACGCCCCACCTGTTCGTATTTCAGTTCCTCCGCTCCATTTGCAATATTTCCACAGGTTGCCGGAATTCCAAATTCTACCGGCACGCCGCCTGCCACCCAGATTCCTTCTTTCACCGCCTCCGCGATCTGTCTTAAATGGGCGGATCCCGGTGATCCTGACATATATGAATTCGGGACTCCGATATGCGGCTTCTTCCGGATGTCCTCATCCGAGTATCCCGCCGCTTTCATCATAACTCTTCGGTGCGCTGCCTCGGCACCATTCCAGTATTCTGTTCCCATAGTTTCCTCCTGTCTGTTTGCTTTCTCCTCTATTCTCTTGACAAACAAATTGTCTTTGATGATAATAATAAAATAGAAAATGAACTTTCTGTATTAACGATTTCTAATTATAACAT
>CAJFMZ010000148.1 GCA_904393575.1 uncultured Sellimonas sp.
ATGATATACTGCTCTCCCATTGTATGGAGAGACTCAAAATACTTCATAATATACTCATCCACTTTGCAGCTTTCGAACAGATCTGCAACTTCAGAACCAGAGAGCCCTTTAAAATGACGATATCTCTCCATGCAGTAAATCAAAAAACCGGCTTCTTTGCTCATCTTTTTATGCCTCCTCCGGATAATCATAGGATCCTGTTAAAAGTTCATCCTGGTACATCGTATAAAGTGTCAGAGGGCTGTAATGCCATAGTTTCGATTGCTCATCAGAAAGTTCCTTGTATAATTTCGATCGATAAAAACAAGAAATTGCCGATTTTTCATCTATATTACTATTTTTTACAATGTGATCAATAATAGGTGGTATGATAATAGCCAGCATCGCACTGAACTGATCCTGATTCATACAAACTCCCTTCTTTCAAAATGAAGATATTGCAATGAATGTTCCGTTGCAAATACCATCTGATTAAATAATTTACGAATCTTTAGTGCCTCCAATGTTTGTTCCTTACTTAACACCCCTGTCATATAGAGAGTGATCGTACGGTACACATCATCATTTGCAACCGCTCCGAAAATCAGATCGTATTGTTTTCCACGATAAGTCCCCTGACGATTGGATGCAACAAAATCAAGCCATCTTTCATCCGGACTATCAAATTGAAGCAGACTGCAATTATGAAATGCCTTTTCCTCATCTATGGAATAAATATTCAATGTTGCTTTCCCGGTTTTTCTTCTGCCTGTAACTTTGCCGGCAAAATTTACGGCCTGATCCCTATTTGTTGTAGTGTAGAATCCATAGCCAAAATCTAAATATCGATTTTGTTTAATCAGTTTTGGGTACTCTACAGTCACATTACTTCCATGGTATAAGATCATTCTATAACTCCTACTTTTCAAAAAGAAAGAATCTACCTCTTGCTGCCCTTTCAAATTTCCAAGTATTCAAAAACAGCGGGAACCCCTTTTCCCTGTGGTTTTCCCGCTCTTTTCGGTTCTCTTCATTTCATAAAGCCTGCCGGCGGCGGGACTTGAACCCGCACGTGGTTGCCCACAACAGATTTTGAGTCTGCCTCGTCTGCCATTCCGACACGCCGGCTTTTCCCGGCTGATTAAGCCGAGAATTATTATACCATAGTACTTCCCCGTTTGCAAGGAGTTATTTCCATATTTTTGCTGACTCTGCAATCAATTTTTTTCCGATATCAAAGCAGTCGAAGGTTGCGAAATAATCGGCTGGTGTCTCTGCCCGGCGGATCAGTTGGGCTGTTCCATCCTCTTTCAGAAGAACTTCAGCAGATTTGAGTTTACCGTTATAGTTGTACCCCATGGAGAATCCATGTGCCCCGGTATCGTGGATGACAAGCAGATCTCCCATATCGATCTTTGGAAGCATCCGGTCGATGGCAAATTTGTCATTGTTCTCACAGAGAGAGCCGGTAACATCGTATTTGTGATCACACGGTTCGTTCTCTTTTCCCATCACGGTAATATGATGGTACGCGCCGTACATGGCCGGCCGCATCAGGTTGACTGCACAGGCATCCACACCGATATATTCCTTGTGGGTGTGTTTTTCGTGGATCGCCTTTGTCACAAGGCATCCGTACGGCCCCATCATAAATCTTCCAAGCTCGGTATAGATGGCCACATCGCCCATTCCTGCCGGGATCAGTACCTTTTCATATACCTTTCTGACACCCTCTCCGATGACGCGGATATCGTTCGGTTCCTGATCCGGACGGTAAGGAATGCCGATTCCGCCGGACAGATTGATGAATTTGATGTGTACCCCTGTCTCTTCTTTCAGTTTCACTGCTGTTTTGAAAAGCACTTCGGCAAGCATCGGATAATATTCATTTGTCACCGTATTACTTGCAAGGAAAGCATGAATTCCAAATTCCTTTGCACCTTTTTCTTTCAGAATCCGGAACGCATCCGTGATCTGTTCTGTTGTCATGCCGTACTTGGCATCACCCGGATTATCCATGATGTCATTTGTAATCTGAAAAACTCCGCCTGGATTGTAGCGGCAGCTGATCGTCTCCGGAATGTGTCCGATTGCTTTCTCCAGAAATTCAATATGAGTAATATCATCCAGATTGATGATTGCCCCCAGACGGTCTGCGAGCTGGAAATCCTCCGCCGGTGTGTCGTTAGAGGAAAACATGATATCTTCCCCTTTCATTCCCATCGCATCAGACAGCATCAGCTCCGTAAAGGAAGAGCAGTCGCATCCGCAGCCATACTCTTTCAAAATCTGAATTAAAAACGGATTCGGTGTCGCCTTTACCGCAAAATACTCCTTATATCCAGGATTCCATGCAAATGCTTCTTTCAGTGCCTTTGCGTTTTCCCGGATTCCTTTTGCATCGTACAGATGAAACGGGGTTGGAAATTCCCGGACGATTTCATCCAGTTTTTCTTTGGAAACAAATGGTTTCTTTTCCATTAGTTCTTTTCTCCTTTCGTAAGTTCAATCACTTTGATCTCGTTTGCCATCGCTTCTTTAAAGATTTCCACAAAATTGCGCTGGCCTGTATACAGGCAGGTATTTCCCGACTGTCCCCCGTACTCTCCGCTCAGGACAAAAGAGGAATCGACGATCATTCCAGCCTGTCCTTTTTTGTCTTCAGCTCGGTAGACGGTTCCTGGACCTTCATATTCCTTCCAGTCCGTAATAATGACAACCTTTTTCCCTTTTTCGGAAAGGTCTGTAAGCTCCGGCAGAAGTACTTCCAGGAAGGATTTCCCTCCGGAAACGTAAACCCGCTCCTCTGTTTTCTTCAGAAGAGCTCTTGCTTTCGCTTCAACCGCCTCCTGTCCGGAAATGGTAATATATCCTTCCTCTTCCTGTTTCTGAACCGGCGCGTGAAGTACCAGCCAGTCTTCCTCTTTTTTCAGCTGGTCAATTTTATCCTCACAGAACTCCTGCACCGGCACTGCAAGATATTTTTTTCCTGACTCATTCTCTTCCAGATATGCAGCACCCTTCTCGCACAGAGACGCAAGGGACGCGTAAACATTTGACCGGGAGATTCCGGTCAGTTTGGCAGCCTCGTACCCGGTCAGCTTTCCATTCTCAAGAAGGCTTTCATAAAGGGCAGCCTCCTGCCTCGTCAGATCAAATTTCATTAAATGCTCTCTAAACTGTTCTGTACTCATTTCTTCTCCTTAGTAGCTCTTTATAGTACTACTATAGCATGTTTTTCTGCGATGTCAAGTAAAAATCAGGACGTACAATCATGTACGCCCTGAATCTCTTTTTTCTGTATTTTATTCGATGACTGCGATTCTCATCATATTGCTGCCGCTGGCTCCAGAATAGGAATAGGTTCCCATCGGCGCAGGAAGTCCTGCTGTCAGGACAACGATATCGCCCGGTTCTACATACTGTTTTGCTTTTACCATTTCCAGTGCATTCTCACATACATCCTCCATGGATTTCAGCGGAATGGACTTCAGTGGACGTACTCCCCAGTAAATCTGCATTCTGCGGAGAGTCGTCTCATCCGGGCTGACGCCGATGACATCTGCTCTTGGCTTGAATTTGGAAACAACCTTGGCCGTTGCTCCTGACATGGTCGGTGCCACAATACATTTTGCATCCAGATTATCTGCCGTCGCCACAGTGGAAAAGCCGATGGCACTGGAAATGCTCTGGCGTCTATGCTGCTGAGCCTTTTTCAGAAGTACGTCGTAATCCAGATGGCTTTCTGTATTCTCCACAATCTGCACCATCATTTTCAGCGCCTCCAGAGGATACTTGCCCTGAGCAGTTTCTCCGGAAAGCATGACTGCATCGGTTCCATCATATACCGCATTTGCCACGTCAGTTACCTCCGCACGGGTCGGACGTGGATTCCGGATCATGGAATCCAGCATCTGTGTCGCTGTGATTACCGGTTTGAAATTATCGTTACATTTCTTGATGATTTCTTTCTGAATATACGGAACTTCCTGTGCCGGAATCTCCACGCCCATATCTCCTCTTGCTACCATGACGCCGTCTGCGCAACGAATGATCTCATCGATATTTCGGATTCCTTCTGCACTTTCTATTTTGGCGATAATCGGGATGTACGGAGCATTGCACTCTCTAAGCCAGCTGCGGATCTCAATAATGCATTCCGCGTTTCTGACAAAAGAAGCTGCAATAAAGTCAATTCCCTGGCTGACACCAAATTTGATATCCTCTCTGTCCTTATCCGTGATGGCCGGGAGACGCACCGGTACGTTCGGCACATTGATTCCCTTCTTCTCACCCAGCTCACCGCCGTTGATGACCTTACATACGATATCTTTCTCTGAAATTTTGAGAACCTCCAGTTCAATCAGCCCGTCGTCAATCAGAATTTTACGTCCAGGCATCACGTCTTCAGTCAGCCCACTGTAGGTTATGGACACGCGATTTTCATCTCCGATGATTTCCTCTGAAGTAAGTGTAAACTCTGCGCCCTCCTGCAGTGTGACTTTCTTTCCGTCCTTAAGGACTCCCGTACGGATCTCAGGCCCTTTGGTGTCCAGAAGGATCGCCACCGGGAGATGTTCCTCTTCCCGGATCTTTTTCAGCATATCCATCCGGTACTTATGCTCTTCGTAATCTCCGTGGGAGAAATTGAATCTGGCGATATTCATCCCGTTTTTCACAAGGCTTCTCATCAGATTCTCATCGTTTTCGTTTGGTCCCATTGTACATACAATCTTCGTCTTCTTCATTTTCTTCTATTCCTTTCTGGTCATAACCTCTTGATGTGATGTTCTATTTTACATGTTCATGCGTAAACAGATGCTCCTGACAGTATTCATAATTCCCATTACATTTTGAGCAGTACCGGAATTCCAGTTCCGGATGATCCAGATCCGTCCGGCCGCAGACCGCACAGCGGTGCTTTGGCACTCTTCCGTCCTGCTGGGCCGCATAATGATTCTGGGGCCTTGACTTCATCTGTCTTTTGAACTCTCTTCTGCGTTTCTGCTGAACCGGGGAAATCCTTGCGTAGTTTCTCGTTGATATAAAGAATATCACAAAATTGAGAATCGAGACCGCCGCCGCAAAGGCGCTCGCCCGGTAACTGGAATATGTCCCTCCATAAGACGGAAGGAATCCCTGCACAATCGTCCAGATGAAAAAAAAGCCGTCAATCCATGCCAGCCATTTTGCTTTGACAGGCAAAATATAAAACAGTAAAAATTCCATGTCCGGATAGACTGCCGCAAATGCAAAAAACAGAGAAAGGTTCAAATAGGACGTTCCAAGCATGTAGACCTGACCTGAAAATAAATAAAGCACAAGTGCTGCAATCACATGGAACAGTACTCCTGTAAAAAAGTACAGGTTAAACCGAAATGCACCCCATGTCTGCTCCAGTACTTTTCCAATCATATAGTAAAAATACAAGGCAATAATCAAAAAAATCAGATGATTCGATGGGGGCTGAATTAAAAATGTGACAATTCTCCAGATCTGCCCATGCAGAATTTCTGACACATTCAATGACAAATACTGGATGTAAAAATATGGATTCAGGTAGTCCAGCACAAACCCGACGCCATAAAGGATAATAATGTAATACATTAAATTTGGTATCGCGAATCTGCCGAATTTACACTCTAATTTTGAGATCCAGTTCATCTTTCTCTCCTTTCATATTCGTTTCTCATTGTATCCTCTTCACGTTTTTTTGTCAATCAGCTAAAAACACTTTACAGGAATTCTTCTTGTACTTTACAAGAAATTCATTTTTCCTTAGGAAGATTTTATTGTATCTTGCTCCTTTTTGTCGTATAATAA
>CAJFMZ010000149.1 GCA_904393575.1 uncultured Sellimonas sp.
TGGAATATGATTTCCTGTCCCGGAACAGTGATTTCCGTTTATCCGGAATAGAGATTTCCTATCGCCGGACTGGTGATGGAAAATGCCCCGGAATACTCAGTCATAAACATTCAGTACCGGAAGCAGTTTAAAATCCTGAAATACAAATCCTATATTTCTTCTTCTGAACAGCGTCTGTTCATTCTGCGACATTTCCCCGATCGAAACTCCTCTGATAAAGATTTCTCCTTCTGTCACATCATCCAGTGCTCCAATTACATTCAGCAGTGTGGATTTTCCACTTCCAGAAGAACCGACAACTGCAACAAATTCTCCTTCTTCCACAGAAAAGTTTACTCCATTCAGTGCATAGATCCGGTTTTCTCCCACCTTGTAAATCTTTTTCAAGTTTCTGGCCGTAATGATATTCATAACAGTATCCCTCCTTTTCCATACAGTTTACCAGACAAATCTCTCAAAAAAGTAACAAAAGCGGAAACTCTTTTTAAGTTCCCGCTTTTGGCAGTATGATAGACACAATAAGACCTGGATTTTTTCGTTTCACCTTTACAAACCCGTCGTGTCTGCGTACAATTTCTCTTGCAATAAACAGCCCCATGCCAAACCCTTCCTGTCCGGAAACTCTGGTTCCCCGATAGTAGAGCTGAAAAATCCGGCTTTCCTCTCCCGGTTCAATTCCTATTCCATTATCCTCAATGCGGATTTCGGAAAACATCTCATTGGAATTCAGTATAATATTAACTTCCGATTCCTCCGGAGAATACTTGATACTGTTGTCCAACAGATTGTAGATGGCCTCACACAGCCAGTTTCTATCATGAGGTACCAGGATTCCTGTCTTCTCTTCACTTAGAGTAATATGAATGCTTCTGGCCTTTGCCTTTTGGTACACCTGAAAAACAGCCTGTGCGGCAGTTTCTTTTAAGTCGCTTTCACATTTACGAATCTGAATAATCTGATGCTCCAGACGTGCAGCCTTTAAAAATTCCTCCAGCAGGAAATGAAGTTTTCGTTCCACATGTTCCATTTTTTCAAAGTATTTCATCCTTGTTTCGGAATCCATCTTCTCATCTTCCAGAATGGCAATATATGTTTCCAGATTTGCAAGAGGCGTTCTCAGCTGATGGGCCAGTTCTGCCAGAAGTTTTTTTATGCCGTCCCGCTCTTTCTCAGCGAGCTCAGTCACCCCTGCATACATATTCTGGATTCTTTGAATCTGAAATCTGATTTTTGAGACAAGTGTATCATCCTGCGTTGGTTCATAAAGGATCTCTTTTTTCTCAAGTAACTTTTCCAGCGAGTCGGACACTGCACTTAGTTCATTCTGATATTCTTTCTGCCGCTCCTTCCACAGATAAGTCATTCCGCTCAGGACCGCCAGCAGAAGACATATTGCCAGCCAGCTTCTCTGAAAAATAAGACATCCTATAAGAATCGACAGTAAAGTCGTATTGATTCCTATAACCCCTCTTCTTACCATAATAGCTTCCCTCTATTCTCCAAATGTATATCCGACACCAAAAATGTTTCTGATATAGACTGGATCTGATGGATTTTTTTCTATTTTCTTTCTCAGCCGGTTGATCACGACTGTCAGGGCATGATCTTCCACAAAACTGTTCTCTGCAGTCCAGACTTTCTCAAATAATCTTTCTTTTGTCACAATCTTTCCTCGATTTGCAGCCAGAACAGAAATGACTTTCCATTCTCTCGCAGTCAATCGTACCTCTCCATCATGATTCCAGAGCTTTTTCTTTTCAAAATCGATTCGAAGGTCCTGATATTCCAGAATTTCTCCATCCAAACTACGATTTACTATGACTTCCATTTTCTTTAATAGAATTTGAGGAGAAATCGGTTTTGTCACATATTCCTGACAGCCAGCTTCGTATCCCTCTAAAATATCTTCTTCCTCATCTTTTGCGGTCAGAAAAATAACAGGAATGGATCTGTACTTCAAAAGTTGTTTACAAAATTCAATTCCAGAAGTTCCTGGGAGTCCAATATCCGCCAGAATCAAATCCGGTTTCCTTTGCACATATTCCTCTGCTTCTTTAACTGTGTGTGCCTGAAATACCAAGTGTCCTTCTTTGCTGAAAAATACAGTCAACGCCTCATTCATCTGAATGTCATCTTCCAACAGCAAAATTCTCATATGTGAACTCACTCCGTCTTCTTTTTATTATCCCTTGGCTGGAACCGCCGGATCTGCGATACAATCCGTACTGCTGCCGCCATTCCGCCATCTCCATAGGACGGACTTGCAAGAAATTTCTCTGAATCAGAAGCCAATTTTTCTCCGGAGTCCAGTGTCCGAATCATTTCCTGTTCCCATCCTTCCAGTCGCGCCATGGAAATGGATTCCAAGCCTAGCACTGCATCGATGAAGTGCTTCCGGTAAGATGTTTCATGCTTTTCCATCAGAAACCGGATCAATTCCAGACGTTTCGACATGCTTTTTACATTTGCTGATGCCGGGGCTGTCCGATAATCAAGAAGCGACTCCGGAACAATACCAATTCTGGTATCCTTGCCGGTTTCCAGAATACTCAAAAAGAAATCCCAGTCTTCAAATCCTGCACGCATCGATTCATCATAACCGCCGCATGCTTTCCATGCCTCAAGCTTTAGCAGATGCGTGGCCGGACAACAGTTCCGTGAAAGGAACGCACCTATTGTCCCTCCTCCCGGTTTCACAACCGCATCCAATACTCCAAACGTCTGCATCCATGAGGATGCCGCAACCATCGAAGTATCTCCATGCAGAAGTTCTCTGACCTTCTCCAGATACTGTGGCTTTAGCTTGTCATCTCCATCCAAAACCAGTGCATAAGGAGTCTGTACAGCTCTCAGTCCCGTGTTCCTGGCGGCGGATACCCCTCTGTTTTCCTGCCGTATCACGTCAAGCGGTACAGGATAGCTTTCAGTCTTTTGCATTTTCTCCATAATGCGGACTGATTCTTCCTCTGTCGATCCGTCATCCACAAGAATAATTCTGGCCGGCAGCAGTGTCTGGCTGCACACAGACCGGACGGCATCCAGGATCATTTCTCCCTGATTGTAGCTGGTGATCACTGCCTCGATATCATCAGCAATATTCTGTGCCATTTTTCGTTCCATTTCCATGTCCTCCATCCAGATCCTCTATTTTTCTACAACAACAGTCAGCATGACTAAATCCTCACTGCCTGTATTGATAATGCTATGTCCTGAACCTTTTTTACAGATATGGCATGTGCCCGGACCGAGAATTTCTTCCTGTCCATCACAGACTGCCTTTCCGGTTCCGGAAAGAATATAGTTAATATCATCGCTGGTCGGATGTCCGTGCATACCGATAGATCCACCGGCGTGAATTCTGCACGGAATAATCTTCCCTTCCTGATCCATATACATTCTGGCCGACATCTGACCCGTCCCCTGGTTCATGCCAGACACAGTGATTTCTTCAATTTTGTTAAAATTAATCAACATTTTTCTTTCCTCCAATACCGATTTTTATAAACAATCAGTTCCGGATCCTCTCTGCTGCGTTTAAATATGAATCTGAAACTCTCCATAATCGAATCTTCCATTTCCCTGTTTTAGTTTCCCCTTTTCTGACAGACTGCGAAATGCCAGTTCTATCCGATCTACGATGTCAACTGACATGTGAAGTTGATGATGCCCTGGTAAAATCCGATTCATTTTCAGCTTTTGAATTTTCCTGACAGATTCCCAGAATCTCTGTGGATCCGTTGTTGGATAAAACGCATCCAGGCAACCCTGATAAATCAAATCTCCCGAAAGCAGGTATTTCCTGCCCACATCATAAAAGCAACAGTGCCCTGGGGAATGTCCCGGCGTATGAATGACCTTGACCACCCTTTCTCCCAAATCCATACTGTCTCCATCACGGAAAATGCACTGCGGCGTTCCTTGAAAAATCCGATAATCATCCAGTATAAAACCCTCAGGAAATTTGCAGGGGTACCGGACCAGATTCTGTTTTATGACCTGTTCCGGAAGAGGAAACTGGCCGGATAACCAGTCTTTTTCTGCTTCATGTACCCCAATATTTTCGAAATAGGAAAGACCGCCTATATGATCCCAGTGAGCATGTGTGATGACGGCCGTAACCGGAAGTGATGTCAGTCGATTGACAACTTCTCGGATATTACCCACGCCTAATCCGGTATCGATCAGAATGGCCTCTTTTGCTCCGCAAAGCAGATAAGAATGCGTTTCTTCCCAGTGCTGGTACTCACTGATTGCAAATGTGTCCTGATCGATTTCCTCCACGGTAAACCAGTTCTTCATACGCTTCCACCACCTCGATACTCGTCTATATAATCATTACATTCATAATCTAATGGCAAAACGCCAAATTGATCTCTTTTGGCGCTTTTTTCTGAAAATACCTTCTAATAATGACTGTCTATCCGAACTGACATTCTATCGTTTTCATCATCTCTCGGAACCCATTTTTCTCATAAAAACGAATTCCATCAGCATTCTGCGGAAAAACCTGTGTTCTGATAAAGTCTGCTCCTCGCTTTTTCCCATATTTCTTACTTGCATTCATTAGAAATGTTCCAATTCCGTTACTTCGCTCACTAGCCAATACGTCCAAATCCTGTATGTAAACAGCCACCTGTGGTTTTAAACATGCAACCTCTTTCTGTTTCAGAATCATGACATGAGAAAATCCAACTACAGTCCCATCTTTCTCTGCCACAAGAATATCCTGATTTTCACTCTCAAATATTTCCCTGAAAAACTCATCGGTCCGATAGCCAATAACAAAATGTTCCGGCTGGTATTTTACTCCATCCTCTTCCAACTCCCGATACAATTTTCTTAACTGTTCCCAATCCTTTTCCTCTGCAATCCGAATCTTCATCAACTTTTCCCTCCCATCTTGCACTTAACTCATATTTTCATCTCGTTCCTTTTTTCTCAGCGCACAATTCTCTATATTTTGCAATAATCTTTTCTGCATTCTTTTCCAACGGATCTTCTCCGTTCAGTTTCAAGACCGGACAGGTCATCTGGTCCATCCATTGTTCATGCTGTTCTCTGCTACAAGATGCGGCACTTCCTTCATAATTCGCAGCATCCGTCAAGAACTGTTGATGCGCTTCGTACATATCTCCACCAGGTAAAATGCGGTCTCCAAACTCATCTCTTTCTCTTCGGTGGATGCGCTCTACACGGATTCTTTCATCCGCAGTCAGGTAGACTGCCATCAAAAATAAATGATCAAAATACTCATGAAAACTGTTCATAGAACCGGCCATCACAAATTCCTGCGCTTTTTGTACTGCATCCATAAGATTGCTGATCTTTTTCTCTTTTGTATACATAACAGAGTATGGCCTGTCAGTATCTTTTCTCCAAATATATTCATCAATGTCAAGAAAAGCAACCTTCATTTTTTCTGCAACATAACGGCCCAACGTTGTTTTACCTGCCCCCGCCGGACCCAGAATCATGATTCCATGCATGCTTATCATCCGCCTTTCTTTTCTGCTATTTTTTCCCTTTCCCTTTGCACTCAAGCAGACATCCAAACACGATACCAAGGCTGATTCCTATCGCCAGATTGTCGAATACCAATCCAAACACAACCCCCAAACTGAGTCCCAGAGCCAGCAAATTCTTGTCTTTATTCTCATCGGGTCTTTTTTCTTCCATGGTTATATCCATTCCTTTCGCTTCGCTCAGGCACAAAACATTATGAAAATATTTCCCCTGAGCTTATTTTTCTTTATAATTCTTCTTGTAGG
>CAJFMZ010000150.1 GCA_904393575.1 uncultured Sellimonas sp.
CTCTTCTACATAAGGGGCATAGATACGCAGCAGATTTTCTGCATCCTCCAGACTGGCAGTCCGGATCTTAATCATTCGCTTTTTCATTCCTTTCCTCCTCCCTGTGCAGCTCCTGCCCTCCATCGATACACATGGACATCAGAGTCTGCATGCTTTTTGTAATATATTTGCTTTTATGATAAATAATGTTGAGATTTCTCCGGATCGGCCGGCGCAGAAATGCCTGCCGGACACGCTCCTCTTCCAGATCGCGCTTGACCAGCAGATAGGGAAGCACCGCAACCCCCAGCCCTTTTGCAACGCCTTGTACGATTGCCTGGGTACTGGAACTTTCCCATGCAGGGCGGACCGTGATCTGTTCCATATCAAGACAGGCATCCAGAATTTCCCGTCCCGCACTTCCCTTTTCCCGCATCAAAAATGGATATCCGGCCATATCTTTCAGGGTTACATTCTTTTTCCCCGCCAGTGGATTCTCTTTCGGTACAATGGCCGCAAGAGTATCTTCCATAAATGGTACCGCAAGAACCGCATCAGATGACGGCTGATTTTCGATCAGCCCAAGGTCAATTTCATTTTGCATCAGCAGTCGCTCGATCGTTCCGGACTGGTTGACGACTGCCTCGATTTTCAGCTCCGGGAACCGGGTCTGCACACGCTGAATCAGTTCCGGCAGGATATGAGTGCCGATCGTAATACTGGCGCCAACACGAATCGTCCCAATTTCATCGTTGTTTTTCAGTTCTTTTTCCATTGTCTCATATAAGGAAACAAGATGAGCCGCATACCCGTATAATTCCTTTGCGTCAGCGGTGGGGTAAATCTTTCTTCCAATCCGCTCAAAAAACCGGCGTCCATAGTGTTCTTCCAGCTCCCGGACGGCCAGACTGACAGAAGGCTGGGCCAGATGAAGCTCTTTCGCCGCATTGGTAATACTGCTGTTCTGATAGACAGAGACAAAGATTTTCATATGCCGAAGTGTCATAGTTCCTCCAATCTATAAGAAATTTGTTATCTTTTTTATAGAATAATACTATTTTTCATATAGATCAAGAGCGGTTATACTGAAACAGGAAGGGGGATTTCCAATGGAATCAAAGAAAAAAATTTTACTGAGACTTTTTGTCTCTACCTTTTATCTCAGCGCATTTACGTTTGGAGGGGGATATGTCATTGTAACCTTGATGAAAAAGAAGTTTGTGGATGAATACCACTGGATAGAAGAAGAGGAGATGCTGGATCTGGTTGCCATCGCTCAGTCCGCTCCCGGAGCTATCGCAGTCAACGGTGCCATTGTTGTGGGATATAAACTGGCAGGACTCTCCGGCGCCCTGACTGCGATCCTTGCCACTATCCTGCCGCCGTTTCTTGTCATTTCCGTGATTTCTTTTTTTTACGAAGTATTCCGGGACAACCGGATTGTCAGCCTCGTTCTTGAAGGAATGCAGGTTGGAGTCGCTGCAGTGATCGCTTCTGTCGTATGGGAGATGGCAGCCGGAATCCTGGCGGAAAAGAAGTGGGTTCCGGCTCTGATCATGGGGATCTCTTTGATTGCAGCCGCAGTGTTCAGCATCAATGCGGTTGTCATTATTCTCGTCTGCATCACTATCGGTCTGCTGCGGACATTGAGTGCGAACAGGAGGGGTGCATCCTCATGATTTACCTACAGTTATTTTTCAGCTTTTTACAAATTGGTCTCTTTAGTTTTGGAGGGGGATATGCAGCCATGCCTTTGATTCAGGATCAGGTTGTCTCCCTGCACCACTGGCTTTCTATGAAAGAATTTACCGACCTGATTACTATTTCCCAGATGACACCAGGTCCGATTGCGATTAATTCTGCTACTTTTGTCGGCATCAAAATCGCAGGCATTCCAGGTGCTGTGGCTGCTACCTTTGGCTGCATTCTTCCATCCTGTATCATAGTCACGGTCATTGCCCGGCTATATCTGAAATACCGCAATATGGCAGTCCTGCAAAGTGTCCTGTCCTCCCTGAGACCGGCTGTCGTCGCTTTGATTGCTTCCGCTGGCATTTCCATTCTGATTTCTGCATTCTGGCCGGACGGACCGATCTCACTGGCAACTATAAACTGGAGACTTGTGCTGCTTTTCTTTTTCTGTCTCTTTTTCCTGCTGAAACGGAAAGCCAATCCCATTCTGGTCATGGTATTCTCCGGAGTCCTCTATGCAGCAGTTTCTCTGATCTGGACGTAATATCACTCAAACAGGCCGCTGTATCCATTGTGAAGACAGATACAGCGGCCCTGTTTGTGATCATTAATTCGTTTTCTTAGATAGCCTTACCATCATGGAAAGCCTTTCCTACAGTTTCTCCCAGCGTAGTATAGGTATTGTGTACAGAGTCAAATGTAATCGGATGCCATTTGGTAAGGTCGACAGTGCCTTCCTCGTTCAAAATGGATTCCTCCACACTGACATTGACAATTTCTCCGATAACATTTCCATCCTCATTGATCTTGTCCAGTCTGCACTCTAATGCCATTGGCAGTTCATCGATCAGAGGTGCATCGACAAATTCGCTCTTTGTCGTATGGAATCCCGCCTTTGCAAGTTTATCCGGTTCCTTGTTCGCGGATACGATTCCCACATAGTCAGATGCGACAAGATGTTCCTGATCCGCAAAGCTGACAGTAAATGCTCCTCTCGCTTTGATATTTGCTGTCGTCTTGTGTCCTTCACTTAAACAAAGCACTACTTTTCCGGTGTCATAAATACCGCCCCAGGCCGCATTCATAGCATCCGGTGTTCCATCTTCTCCGTAGGTTCCGATAATCAGCACCGGAAGCGGATACATCCATGTTTTCTTGCCAAAATTCTTTCTCATTGTCATACAACTCCTTCCATACATCTCTTACCTGTTCTGAAAATACGCATCGATCTCTTTCATACGGCTCATCTGATCCACATGAAATGGGCAACGGTTGTTGCAATGTCCGCATTGAATGCAGTCGGATGCCTTCTTTTCCAGTTTTTCATAGTGTCCTGCCGCCATCGTATCGCCATTTTTTGCAAGATCGTAATACTTGTTGATCAGTGCAATATCAAGTCCTGCAGGACATGGATGACAGTGATTGCAGTATACACAGCTTCCTTTGGCTTCCTTAGGCACCATCGTCGCGATCACTGAGTAGTCCCGTTCTTCCTGGGATGCCTGAAAAAATCCTAACAGCGTCTTCAGATCGTCTCTGTTGCGTACTCCCGGAAGTACGGTCAGAACACCCGGTTTGTCCAAAGCATACTGAAGGCACTGATATTCCGTCAATGCTTTCCCGAAGGGCGATGTCTTCTCGTCTAAAAGCTGTCCTCCTGAGAATGCTTTCATTACGGAAATGCCAATTCCTTCTCTTTGACAACGACGGTATAAATTCATCCGTTCATCAGAAGTGCCAATTGCATAGTCCCCTTTTTGATAATCATAGCACGGATTGATGGAGAACATCAGCATATCCACAAGTCCGGTATCCAGTGCAGTTTCTGCCAGAGCCGGAGTATGAGAGGAAAGTCCAATATGACGCACAACACCCTCTTCTTTCATCTTCAGCAGATGGTCCAACACCCCGTCTTTTCTGTAGGAATTCCAGTCGGAATCCTTATCCAGACAGTGAATAAATCCATAATCAATATAGTCTGTCCGAAGCGTTTTCAGCTGCCAGTCAATGGAGCGTTTGATTTTCTCTACACTGGTCGTCCATCCATATTCTCCGGTTGCATAATCCGCTCCGAAATGAATCTGATAAAACATGTTCTTTCTGCGGGAAGCAAAGCTTTTTCCGTAATATTCAAAGCATTTGGCAGCCCCTGCGGCCATATCAATGTAGTTGATTCCGTTCTCATATGCCATCTCAAGTGTCTCCATCGCTTCCTGTTCCGGCGTTTCCGAGAGATAGCTGGAACCAAGTCCGATTACGCTGATTTGATCTCCTGTTCTCTGATTGATGCGGTATTCCATGTTTCTTCCTCACTTTTTTCTGTTCTAAAAGGATCAGGCTTTCCATTATGCCTGCTCTGCTGCTGCTTCAATACAGCGGTTTGCGTTCAGACTTCTCGGATAACCGATATAAGGCAGAATCTGTGAAACCACCTTTCCAAGAAAAGCCTTGTCATTTCCAAGATTCATATTTCCGATGGCATGGGACGTCAGCTGTGGTTCACACCCTCCCTGAGCAGCCAGGAAACAAAATGTAATCAATTCTCTCTGTTTCAGATCCAGCCCTTTTCTTGTATAAATATCCCCAAAACAGTTAGATGCAAGCCAGCGGTTGATATGTCCCGCTTTCCAGGCTTCCAGCATCTGCGGCCCGAAAATCTCCGCCTGAGCACCGGCTCCTTTCTCCAGGCGATCCTCCATCGTAGTGGTCGCGCGGGATTCCTCCGGATTTGGAATCTTCAAACTTTCAAATACATCATTGGTCGCCTCAAAAAATGGAAATGCTCTTCCAAATCCCAGATAATCCACCGCCTGGTAGACAACCTCTTTAACCATAGCCGGCGTCAGAGCGCTCTCTACTGCTTTTGGAAGATAGTAACGGTATGCATCTACGGACTGGCTTCCAATCAGTGCCGCAAGAATCGCCAGATACCGGGTCGTCTCATCCAGTGTCTGTCCTGGTTCGTTTACAACCTCATTATATGCAAAAGCTTCCCACCGTTCCATAAATTCTGAATCTGTCTTGTGAAAATCCATAGTCTCTGTCATTGTTTCTGCCTCCTGTTTCTACGTGAATTCCAGGCTCTTCACCTCTTCTTACAGTATAAAACTCCGGTTTTGCCAGATCAAATACTTAATCTGAATAGGTATATATAACCAGAAACTATGATCCCGAATCTTCCAGAAAGCATGTGATCATACGCCGAAACAGGGATTGTACCTCAGCAAGCGGTGTACCATCCCTGTTCTGTCATTCTAAAAACAAAATATGCATCTTTCCTTTTTGATCTTTGACGATTTCCGTCTCCACATCGTAGATTTCCCGGATAAACTCCGGGGTCAGAAGCTCTTCCGGCGTCCCTTCACCTGCAATTCTGCCGTCTTTCATGGCATAAATCCGGTCACAGAACATGGCCGCAAGATTCAGATCATGGACGGCTGAGATTACCGTCACATTCCGGTCCTTTACAATCCGCATCAGTTGAAGCTGATGGGTAATGTCCAGGTGATTGGTAGGTTCATCCAGAATCAGGCACGGAGTCTGCTGGGCCAGTGCTCTGGCAAGAATCACACGCTGCTGTTCTCCACCGGACAGTGTGGAGAAACTGCGGTCCGCAAATTCCCACATGCCGACCGTCTGAAGCGCTTCTTTGACAATCTCATGGTCTTCCGCATGATCCCATTCCAGTGCTTTCTTGTGAGGAGTACGGCCCATCATGACGATCTCCTGTACGGTAAAATCAAAATTATAATGATTATGCTGGGCTACTACCGCCATCTTTCTGGCCGAATCTCTGACTCGGATCGTATGAAGCTCTTTTCCATCCAGATATACGGCTCCCTGATCCGGCTGCAAAATCCGGTAAATACATTTCAACAGCGTGGATTTTCCACTTCCGTTTGGCCCGATCAGACCGACAAATTCCTTGTCATTGCAGTGCATGCGGATTTCCTTTAAAATCTCTTTCGCTCCGTAGGAAAGGTGGATATTGTC
>CAJFMZ010000151.1 GCA_904393575.1 uncultured Sellimonas sp.
CGTCACCCGCCGGAAAGTCTGGGCCGGACTCGCTCCCAGATCCGCACTCGCCTCCAGAAGGGAGTGATCCATCTTACTTAAAGAGGTCTGAATCTGAAGAATCATAAACGGCAGGAAGTTGTACACCATCCCCAGAAGTACAGATCCTTCCGTATAAAGCAGCTCCACATCCCCAAGCCCAAACAGACCCAGGATTCTCTGAATCAGTCCCCCCTCACTGAGAAGACCGATCCAGGCATAGGTGCGCACCAGCATGTTGATCCACATCGGAATGGTTATGCACAGAATCAGAACGTTCTGTACCTTTTCATTGCTGCGGGCAATAAAATACGCTGCCGGATATCCAAGAATCAGACAGATGATCGTTGTCTTAACGGCAATCAAAAGGGAACGCCACAAAATCAGCAGGAAATCCGGATCCGTAAAAAACTTGATATAATGGTCCAGTGTCAGGGAAAAAGAAATAATACTGTTTCCCGGCTCCATAACAGAATACATGGCAATCAGTGCCATTGGAAGCACCAGCATGAGAGCCGCCCAGATAATATAAGGCACTGCCAGCTTTGAAAATCGTTTCATCTAAAATACCTCCCTGGACATAACATGAATATCCTCCGGGAAAAAGGTAAGCCCTACCTCCTGTCCCTCTTCGGTATAATCCGTTGTATGGATCTTGAATTCCCGTCCCGTCGTGGAGAATGTGATCTTGTAGACACCTTCTTTCACGTTTTCCGGCTCAAAATCATAGTCCACACTGAGATCTACGGATTCATCTTCATTGCTCAGCTTCCATCCCTGTGCTCCCGCCCAGGTCTTCAGGTCGGTGTCAAGAGCCTGCGATTCCGTGATCTCGTCTACCGTCTTAAAGAAATTAAAGGCCATAACCCCTTCGTTTGCCTTTTCATTTTTCACAAACGGCTGATCCACTACGTGGATGTGCCGTTCAATGCTCGTTCCACTGGATGTAGAGAAGGTTACCGGATATGTGCCTTCCTCCTTGGACAGATCGTATTCGACCTTGGCGATGGAGATGAATTCGTCTTCTGCCGGATCCCACGCCTGGGCATTGGACAGAGCAATGATTTCCTTGTCATCCAGACTTTCCACATCATCGATATCCACATAGAAATCGTTGGCACTGATCATTTCCTTTCCGTCCTCGCTCCTGACATCCTGATTACGGATCACCCGCATATTAACCGTCACGCTTGTTCCAGGAACGGTTTCCACCATAATCTCGTAGTGAACTCCTTTAAAAAGAACGCTTAAGACCTCTCCTGTCATCTTTCCGTCTTTCACATCCACAATATCGATATCCTCCGGACGAATGACCACATCTACAGGTTCATTTTCCTTAAATCCAAAATCCACACAATCAAATGTAATATCATCAAAGCGGACTTTATAATCCTCCAGCATGACACCAGGAATAATATTACTCTCCCCGATAAAGTTCGCCACATAGCGGTTGGCAGGTTCATTGTAGATATCCTGCGGCGTTCCTACCTGCTGGATCTCTCCGTTTTTCATAACCACGATCTTGTCCGACATCGTCAGGGCCTCCTCCTGATCATGGGTCACGAAGATAAAGGTGATTCCGACCTCCTGCTGGATCCGCTTCAGTTCATACTGCATCTCTTTACGAAGTTTTAAATCCAGTGCAGCCAAAGGCTCGTCCAGAAGCAACACCTTCGGCTCATTGACAAGCGCCCTTGCAATGGCAACACGCTGCTGCTGGCCACCGGAAAGAAGCGTGGTATTCTTGTCCTCGTATCCTTCCAGACCGATTAACTTCAGCATTTTCATGACCTTCTGGTCAATGATGTCTTTACTCATCTTTTTGATTTTCAGTCCAAACGCAATATTCTCATATACACTCAGGTGCGGAAACAGGGCATATTTCTGGAACACGGTATTTAACTCCCGCTCATAAGGAGGCTTTTTACTGATCTCTTCTCCATCAAAAATCACGGAACCTTCATCCGCATCCAGAAATCCTCCCAGAATCCTGAGAAGCGTCGTCTTTCCGCATCCACTCGGACCCAGAAGTGTGACAAATTCGTTTTCGTAAATATCCAGATTGATTCCTTTTAAAACAATCTGTCCGTCAAAATTTTTCACAATGTTGCGAAACTCGATTAGCTTTTTCTCTTCCATCTCATGTCTCCTTCCTAGAACATCGGCGGCGTTGTGATCCACAGGATCTTCGCATCGCCGGTACCGTGATTATACAGGTAATGGCTCCTTGAGCCGTCCATGTAAAAAGTCTCATGAGCTTTCACCTTATACTTTTTACTTCCCTGCACGATGGTTACGCTTCCTTTCAGCACATAACCGAATTCCTGGCCCTGATAAGCAGAGAGCACATGACTCTTCTTATGCGGATGCAGCGTCAGAATGATGGGTTCCATCTCATTTTTCTGGGCATTTGGGACAATCCATTCGATCGTATAATCCTCCTGCTCGTCCACAAAAAAATCCTGCACCGGGAACACGATCTGCTTTTCCTCCTCTTCGTGGAAAAAATCAGACAAATTGCTCCCCAGTGCCTCCAGGATGTCCTCAAGCGTCGCAATACTCGGCGTTGTCAGTCCCCGTTCTACCTGGGACAAAAATCCCTTTGTCAACTCACTTCTGGAAGCAAGGTCTCCCAATGTCAGGTCATTTTGCAGTCTCAGTTCTTTCAGCTTCTTTCCGATATCCACTTACCGCACCTCCGGTTTTCTAATACTATACTTTTTGTTCAAAATATGCGAACCGAATCTAATTATACATTCTTTACGTCAAAATGCAACAGATTTTTCCATTTTTTCTTCATAAACTGAAAAAACGCAAAAAAAACTGTCCGAGATACGATTCTCCTCATATCTCAGACAGCTTTTGCCGTATTACGATTGCTTCCTGGGAAGTAGTTTCTCCAGTATGGATGCGAATTCTTCGATGTAATAATTGGTGTGCTCTTTCAGCCAGAATAGGCAATAATTTCTCTGAATCTGATGTCCATTCTGCATAATCGGAAGCCGTTTGATAGAAGCACCTGCAGGAGGAAGGGTTCCGACGCTTTCGATTGGCAGAAATCCGCGGTTTCCCGCCACCATCAGTCTCCCTTCTTCCAGATTTTCCGCAAACAGGAAAGGACCTCCAAATCCCAGTGTGTTCTGAAAATATTCCTGTTCTGCATTCTGCTGTTCTCGTGATGAGATCAGAATGCATGGTGTTCGTTTTAGGCTTTCCAGTTCAATGAACTCCTGGCCACTCAGTGGATTTCTCACGGAAATCTCTGCATAGCAGCCGCACTGGAGCAACTGATCATTTTCATACTGACCGGAAAAAGCTCTGCGCTGGTCACTTAAAATCAGATCCACGCCACCAAACCTGAGCAGATCATACAACTCTTCGTGTGTGCCGTTGACAATGCTGATTGCCGTTTCCGGGTACAGCCTGGAAAACTCTGCCACGGCTTCATGAAGCTCCTGACCGCTGTAGCATCTCAGATATCCAATCCGAAGCTGCAGTTCCTCATCCTGACCAATCCGTATCGTTTCTCTTCGAATATCCTCCACTTCCTCCAGAATGCCTTTACTCTGCCCATAAAAATACTCTCCCGCAGGCGTAAGAGTAAATTTTCGATTTTCTCTATGAATCAGTTCTACCCCCAGTTCCTTTTCCAGTGCCCGGATTTGCTGGGAAATGGCGGACTGGGATATGTAACACCGCTCTGCCGCCTCTGTGAAACTGTTACATTCTACCACAGTGGTAAAGTATTTCATCTGTCGAAACAGCATTTGTCCTCCCCCTTTTTTAACCGTTCCATAATCTCTGCAATCAATTCTGCCCGGTTAAACGGCACCATAAAATAAAATCCATCGGCAATATTCCAGAGTTTCTCTACAATTTCACAGGAAATTTCCACTCCGATCTTCGCCGCCTCTTCCCGGCTCATATCCGGATCATACCGTGCAATAATCTCATCCGGTACGTGGATGCCGGTAATCTCATTTTTCATAAACAGGGCATTACGATAGCTGACAAGAGGCATAATTCCACATATGATCTTCGTCTGTACACTGGATTTAATCCGTCGGATCCGTTCGATGTCCTCCTCGGAATATATCGGCTGAGTAAGAAAAAAGGACGCTCCGGCCTCACACTTTTTCTGCATTCGTCTCATCTCGGCTTCCAGATTTTTCCGTCCGTAGTTTAGCGCTCCACCATAGGCAATCGGCTCTTCCCGGAACTGTTCTTTGTTCATCCGGTCCAGGTAATTCATGAGCGTAACAGAATGAAAATCATACACAGATGTCACCATATCCCGGTCTCCGGTTGGCACCGGATCTCCGGTTACGATCAGAAAATTCCGGATTCCATTCATATAGGCTCCCAGAATCCCGGCTCCAAGGCCGATCCCGTTTTTGTCACGACAGCAAATATGTGGCATCGTATCGATCTGAATCCGGTCTGCCACCTTTACAGCAGACAGAATCGAATCCGCCCGCATCCTTCCCATGGGGGAATCGGAAAAGGTGATCATCTCTACTCCCGCCTGCTTGAGTATTTTCGCCGCCCGAAGCATCTTTGCATCCTTTCCGTCATGAGGCGGATCCAGCTCGGCAATGACGACTTTTTCACCGGAATACAGGCGTTTCATAAAGGGATTCCGACTGTAATCCAGGCCGTCTTCTGAACGTTTATCCGGACTGTAAGATAGTCGCTCTGGAATCGATCTATGAGCGCATCGCTTTGCCACTTCCCGAATATGGGCCGGACTCGTTCCGCAGCAGCCGCCCACCAGATTGACGCCCAGTCCGGCAATCTCCTCCATGGCATCGGCAAAATAGGTCAGATTGTCTCGATAGACATTCCGATTCTGAATCCGGTCTGCATATCCTGCATTCGGCGCTGCAAACACAATCAGATCGCCAAAATCCAGTTTTTTAAGAATGCCAGCCAGATGGGACGGCCCGACTCCGCAGTTAAATCCGATCCCATCGATCTCTTTCATTTCTTTCGCTGCTGCGATCAGATTCGCTGCACTGACCCCGGAATGCGTATATCCGTACATATTGATAGAAAAACTGGCCAGAATCATGATGTCACTAAAAGAACGGATCCATTCTACGATAGGGCGGATCCGGTCAAAATCTCCAAACGTCTCAAACCAGATCAGATCCGCACCTGCATCCAGATGGGCTCTAACTATGGTCCGGTACTCTTCACAGAGATCCTCTTCTTTAAGATCTTCCTGCCCGTGTTCCGGAATCGGTCCGATATCTCCGGCAATGAGAATTTCTCCAGTCTTCCCTGTTTCCTCGACTGCTTCCCGTGCAATCCGACAGGAAGCCTTCACATTTTCATAAAGCCTTTGCAGTATTTCCACCCTTGTCAGTTTCCCGTCATATCGGAACAGGGTGCTGACATTTGACGCAAAACTATTCGTCCGGATCAACTGCGCACCGGCCTCAATATATGCTTTATGGATCGCTTTAATCTTCTGTGGATTTTCGATATTGTCCAATTCCGGGACATGCCTTCCTCCCCCGTAGATCTCTCTATAATAAGTTCCCATGGCACCGTCGGTAATCAGACATTCTGAGGAAAGCCGCTGCTTGATTCGGTCTGTCATAT
>CAJFMZ010000152.1 GCA_904393575.1 uncultured Sellimonas sp.
CAGGATTCATGAATAAAAGTCTCTTTTCTTGCATTTTGAAAAAAATGTGCTATAATAATGGACAGCCGGCGTAGTAAGGCAGAAAAGAATGACAACAGGTGACAGTTTTCATTAGGAGGATTTATTATGGCAAGAAAACGCACATTGGCAAAAGTAACTGCAAAGACAGGAGCTGCAGCAGCAGAAACTGCAAAAGTGGCAGCAGAGAAAACAGAGACTGTAAAAGAAGCAGTAGCTGAAAAGACAGAGACTGTAAAAGAAGCGGTAGCTGAAACAACAGAAGCTGTAACAGAGGCTGTGAAAGAAGCAGCAGAAAAAACTGTAAAAACTGCCAAAAAGACAGCTGCAAAAAGAACGACAAAGAAAGAGATTAAAGTAAAGACATTCGTTCAGTATTTCGGCAAAGAAGTGGAAGAAAAGGACATGATTGCCGCAGTGAAAAAAGACTGGACAAAGGCAAATGGAAAAAAAGTAGGAGACATCAAAGAAATCACTCTTTATGTAAAGCCGGAGGAGGCCGCAGTTTACTATGTAGTAAATGGTACGGATTCCGGAAAAGTGGCATTCGAATAAATGGAACAAACAGGAAAGATACCATATGGTCTGAGGGGCGATATGGTATCTTTTTTTTAAATTAAAAAAACTGATAATTAAATAAAAAAAGAAATAAATTGAGAAAAAATAAAAAAAGAGAAAAAATATATTGACAAATAAGAGGTGAGATGATAGGATTAAGACAAGATAAAAATAGAAATCAGAAGAGATTTCAGAAAAGGAGGTACGGACCACCGAAAACAATTTCATAACTCATATAATCTGAGAAAGGGAAGGTTAACGAATGACTGAAGAACCAACAAAGTAAAGATGGGCGTTGATGATCAGATAAGCATCGGCGTCCATCTTTCGTGTTGCGGGAATATCAGTTTTGTATTAAAATACAGGTAGGAGGGAAACAAAAAGAGTATCAATCATATACAAAGGAGAGACAAAGATGGAAAGAGTATTTGAAGCAGCAGATCAGATGAGCCGCCTGCTTTTTGAAAATGGACTGAAAAATATGGATTTTTCATGGATCTTTTCGGAAGGCGGGATGGCTGCTGCTGTAGTGACCGGCGTGATTGCGCTGTTAATGATTTTGTTTGGTGCGAAGTGTAAATATCTGCTGTTTGCGCTGCAGGGATTTCTGACAGGTGTGACAGCGGGACTTGCCGTATCCTGGTTTTTCAATCTGGACGGATGGGTGATGATTGGAATTTCTGCAGCGGCAGGAGTGATTCTGGCGGCATTTGAAGCAGTGTTCCGTAAATTTGGAGCATTTGTTTTTTCCTTTGCGGCGATTTTTGTAAGTGCTCTGGCACTCGCGGGAGGCAGAGGATATCTGGTACTTGGAATTGCGGCTGTGGTTGCTTTGATATTTGCGGTTCTTTCTGCTGTTTTTGGCGATCCGATGATCATTCCGGTCATGGGAATCGGAGGAGGCGTACTTGGAGGTCTTGTAGCTTCCCGGTATGTACCGTATGACAGTACGATCGTATTTTACGCAGCCAGTGCGGTGCTCGCGGTGCTTGGAATCTGCATCCAGTATGCGGTGAAATCCAGAAAAATCGCAAAGATGGAGCGCAGGAAGGTCAAAGAGATCCGGGAAAAGAAATCAGTGGAATCCGAGGTTGAGATGGCGAGAAATGTACTGGATTCTGATGAAGGAGAATCGACAGAGGAGTAAAACGAGAAGAGATCTGGCTGAGATAATCAGAAAACTGGAGAAGGTATTACTGTATTTCTGAAAAAAGGGGTATAATAAGCCTGAAAGCAAAAGGGGGCTTGTGTATGAAGCTGGATATGCATTGTCATGTAAAAGAGGGATCAATCGACAGCAAAGTAGGACTGGAAGAATATATTGAAAAGCTGATCAGTCAAGGATATGACGGGATGGTAGTTACAGATCATGATACGTATAATGGGTATCGATACTGGAAAAATAATGTGAAAGGAAAAAAATATCAGGATTTTATGGTATTCAAAGGAATTGAATACGATACCAGAGATGCAGGACACTTTCTGGTTATCATGCCGGAAGGGCGAAAGATGCGCCTTCTGGAGATGCGAGGTCTTCCGCTGGCCATGCTGATCGATCTGGTACACAAAAACGGCGGTGTGATCGGACCGGCTCATCCGTGTGGAGAAAAATACCTGAGTTTTACCAATACAAAGCGGTTCTACAAATCTCCGGAGCTGATCAAACGGTTTGATTTTATTGAAGTCTTTAATGCGTGCGAGTCAGAGGAGTCCAATGAAGGTGCAGCCAGGCTGGCGAAGAAATACAATAAACCTGGGACCGGGGGCAGCGATGCGCACAAAATCGAGTGTGTAAGTACTGCCTATACGGAGTTTTCAGAGAGCGCTTCCTGTGAAACCGAGCTGATCAATCTGATCCGCCAGAATAAGATTGTAAAGGCGGGCGGAAGATTTTACGATAAGACTATGAAAGACAAGATGGGAAAGGCCAATAAGCTTCTGGCATACAGCTTCTGGTTCTACAATAAGGGCGGAGAGCTTTTGAAGAGGAGAAGCCGGCAGAAGAAAATGAAAGTAGAAAGTCCGGTAGATCCGATCGACCCGATTGAGATTCCTTATCTGCGGGAAGCCAAAAAGGAAAAAATGCAGAAGTTAAAAGACTAGACGGAAAGGAGAAGGAATGGAGTACAAAGGATTAGTAAGGCGGCAGAAAGAGTTTTTCAGGACAGGAAAAACAAGGAAACCAGGTTTCCGGATTTTTTATCTTGGAAAGCTTCTGAGATGGATGGATGAAAATGAAGAAAGGATTCTGGAGGCTGTCAAGAAGGATCTTGGAGATTCCGGCGCAGAGGAATATCAAAACGGGATCCGGATGCTCAGACAGGAGATCCAGGTGACCATCAGGCATCTGCCTCTCTGGATGCGGCCAAGAAAAGTGCCTGCACACGTTTCGGAGCTTTCATCTGTCTCCTATATCGGCCGGGAGCCTTACGGAAGTGTACTGGTTCTGACTCCATGGAACGATCCTTTCCACCTTGCGGTGGCACCGCTGATTGGAGCGGTCGGAGCGGGAAACTGTGTTGTATTGACGACTTCTTCATACACCGTACATACATCTTCTTTGATCAGGAATATGATCAGGGAAGTTTTCCCGTCCTGTTATGTCTCGGCTGTCACAGGAGGTCAGGAAGAGCGGGAGGCTCTTCTGCAGGAAACATTTGACTATGTTCTTTTTACGGGAAGTCCAAAAGCGGAGCATTCACGGGAAGAACAGACCAGCCGGGGTCTGTCGCCGGTGAATTTGGAATTAAATGGGAAAAGTCCCTGCATCGTTGATGAGACGGCGGATCTGCGGGCAGCGGCAAGAAGGATCGTCTGGAATAAGTTTGTCCATGCAGGGCAGACCTGCGCGGCGCCTGACTATGTGCTGGTACAGCACAGCGTCCGGAAAAGACTCGTCCAGTATATGATGAAACAGATTCAGAAGATGTACGGCCCAAAACCGCTGGAAAATGAATCGTACCCGTCCATTATCAATCAAAGACACTTTAACCGGATCTGCGGACTGATCAATGAGAGAAAAGTAGTCTATGGCGGAGAAAGTGATCCTGACGCACTGCGGATCGAGCCGACGATTATGGAAGGAGTCACCTGGGATGATGCGGTGATGAAAGAAGAAATCTTCGGCCCTGTGCTGCCGGTTATGTCATATTATGATCTGAGTGAGGCGGCAGATGCAGTCGAGGCGCAGTCCGGTGTGCTTGCGGTGTATCTGTTCGCAAAAGATAAGAAACGGGAGAGGGAAATCTTATCGGAGCTTACCCTTCACGGCGAGGCAAATTCCCGAAGGTATGTTCAGCTTGCGCTGCCCTTGGAGAATAGAAATGCCAGGCCGTACGGAAGAATGAGCAAGTATTATGGAAGGGCAGGATTTGATTTGTTTTCCTGTGAAAAGAAGCTTTCAAAACGATCGGCCCTGGTGGAAAATACGTTTGATACGGTATTTCAAAATCAACTGAATATGATTAAGAGATGGATATAAAAATCTCCGGGATGTCTGATGATCAGATCAATCCCGGAGATTTTTTTAAAACAGAAGTCCGATATGGTAGAAGATCACTGCAAAGATCCAGGCGATGACCAGCTGGAAGCAGGCGAATGCCACGGTGATGCTGGTCTTTCCTACTTCCCTGTGAATGGTTCCAAGAGTTGCCATACATGGAACATAAAGCAGGCAGAAGACCATCAAAGCATAGGCGTTTGCTGCTCCGAATCCCATGGATGCAAGTACGGATACCATACTGTTCATACCGGATGGAGTCGTGATATTTGCAATGCCAAAGAGGACGCTGCAACTGGAAACAACGACTTCCTTGGCGGCGACTCCTGAGATCAGAGCCACAACAATCTGCCAGTAGCCAAGTCCTGCCGGAGCAAGGACAGGTACCAGAGCCTTTCCGATCATGGATCCAAAGCTGTCGGAAATGTCAGTTACAAATCCGTGCGGGCCGAGATTCATGACGCCCCACATAATAATGGAAGCAACAAAGATTACCGTTCCGGCCTTGGACAGATAGTCTTTGATTTTTTCCCATACATAGATGGCAATGGTGTGAGCGTTCGGCGTTTTGTATTCCGGAAGCTCAATCAGAAGAGCATGTTCTGCTTTACTGCCGTCAAACTTGGAAATGACAAATGCTGCCGTTATTGCAACAATAATACCAAGAAGATACATGGAGTAGCACACCAGCATCCGGTATTTTCCAAAAAACATGGAAGAAAACAGGACATAGATCGGAAGTCTTGCGCTGCAGGACATAAACGGCGTTACAAGAATCGTCTTCAGTCGGTCTTTCCTGTGTTCCAGTGCTCTGGAAGCCATGACAGCCGGGACAGAACATCCAAAACCAAGCAGAAGTGGGATGAAAGCCCGTCCGGAAAGTCCCAGATGACTCATCAAGTCATCCATGATATAGGCGACACGGGACATATATCCGCTGTCTTCCAGAAAAGCAAGTGCCAGGAAGAGGATGAAAATGTTCGGAAGGAAGGTCAGAATGCCTCCCACGCCGGAAATGATTCCGTCCACTACAAGGGACTGAATCAGCGGATTGGTATGTACTGCGGAAAGTCCGCCGGACACAAGATCCGAGAACCAGACGAGGGCCATCTCAAAATAGCCCTTTAGCCAGTCGCCGACAGTAAAGGTTACAAAAAATACAAAAGCCATGATCAAAAGGAAAATCGGAAGCCCCAGATAACGGCTGGTCATGTAATGATCAATTTTTTCGGTCCGTTCCGCCTTCTGACTTTTGTTTACGAGGACTTCCTGGATAATCTCTTCGATAAAATCATATTTCTGATTGATAATCTCTTTTTCCAGACTTTCCGGTGCAACATCGTCCAGACTGACCGGATGATTTTTCATGACAACCGGATCGTGTTCCAGAAGCTTGATGGCATGCCAGCGCTTGTTGGAAAGGGTAGGATTTTCCTTGGAGAGACGATCGATCAGCACATCGATTTTGTCCTCAATTTCATCGCTGTACACCATGGCGTATTCGGCATGGTGATTGTGTTTGTGGGAAGAATGCTCTTCCCGTTCCTGA
>CAJFMZ010000153.1 GCA_904393575.1 uncultured Sellimonas sp.
ACCTTTCTTACTGTCAGGTCATCAGTTTCTTAGCGGACTAAGAAATCGATTCCGAATGTTAGAAGCGCGTCAACTACCGAGATAATCGCTCCCAAGATTACAGTAACAGAAACAACTGACACCGTTTGTTTTGCAAGAGTCTTTTTGTCTGGCCAGATAATTTTCTTAAACTCTGCTTTCAAGCCTTTGATTCTTGAAGGCTTCTTTGCTTTCGTTTTAGAATCGCCCATAACATCCGCTCCTTCTCAAACGACTATTTCGTTTCTTTGTGTACTGTGTGACTTCTGCAGAATCTGCAGTATTTCTTTGTCTCCATGCGCTCCGGATGAGTTTTCTTATCCTTTGTCATGTTGTAATTACGATGCTTACATTCTGTACATTCTAATGTAATTCTTGTACGCACAACTTCCACCTCGCTTTTTTTTACTTCTTTTTTACTGGTTACTTGGCAGTTTGCGAAGCTGCCTGATTTTAGGCATAAAAAAAAGACCTATACTTCCATTCGCCATATCAGAATATCACATGGCCAACCATGAAGTCAAGTCTTTTCCTTATTTATTTACAGTTTCCTTACATTTCCTGTCTGTTTCCTGCGTTTACATGCTTTTTGACCTTTTTCATCTCCATAACCATCAAAAGTCTCTCGCATTCCGCGCCGTCTTTATCGTCGATTCCAATCATGTCATTGAGCTGAACAATTCTCGGCATCAGTGTATTCCTGTGAATTCTCAGCCTTGCCGCTGTCTGGGCAGCATTTCTTTTCATTTTCAGATACCAGTATAATGTCTCATACAGATCTTTGCCCTTTTCCTGGTCTTCCTTTTCCACACACTCCAGCTCATCCACGTACAGATTTTCTTTTTCGATTCTTTTGCCGATATAGGTGACAGCCAGATCATGGTAATAATCCTCCACAGGGCATACCTTCCTTCTCTCCTGTTTCCTTTTTACGATGGAAAACACATACCGCTGCAGCTCTCTGTTCTTTTCTTTGCTCTCATAGGTGTGAAATCCATTCCCTATAAGAATTTTCCCATCCCTGTCTTTCATCCACTCCTTTAATTTTGCGATCATCCGGTCCCGGTCTTCTTTTCCGTTCATTCCGGAAATAAACAGCTCCTTTTTCCCTTCCTTCTGGACTTTTACGAAATAATCCTGATCTTCATCCAGCATCCGGCAGATCTGATCGGCAGTTTCCTCATCATCGGTAAGAATCCAGAGAAAATCAGGCTGTTCTTCCACATTTCCGGCTCTTTCACAGTCTACGCGGTAACTCTGCACAATAACATCCAGCAGTTCTTCTACTTTGTCTTTGTCCGCATCCGAATTCAGATAGCCTTCTATCCTCCCCCGGCCTTCCGGAAGGTCCCTTGTACATATTCTGGACTTTTCCGGAGCTTCAGGCTGTTCACCTGCGCAGAGAACCTTATGATTGTCAGGATCCAATACGTTGATCGCAATTCCGGTGTATTTCCAGATCTCTTCCAGAATTTCACGGCGTGATTTTCTTTTGACTATTCCTTCCAGTATAATTTTATAGCAGCAATTAATATCAAAATTTGCTTTGACTCCGGTCCTTTCTCTGCGTTCAGGCTGTATCATTTCAAGAAAGGCTGCCATCCTGGTAGAAATTTGTGCTGTATCCGCAGGGGAATAATCGGTCTCCACTGCCAGATACGGGAGATGCTTCTCTTCATTTACAAATTTTCGGATATAGAAAGACTCTACCCCTGTTGAATGGCATCCTGTCAGAATCATTTCCACAACCCCGTCTACATGGTACTCATCGATGATTTTTCCAATCAGATCGATACGGTGGTCATTTGGGGTCATAATCGAACATCCCGTAGAAAGATACTTTCGGGCAATGGCTTCATAAATGTCCTCCGCATTTTCGTCTACCATTGTCCCCAATGTTCTCACTCCGCTGCAGTTTTCGATGGCGACAACCACACCGCCGTGCTTCTCGATTTCACGGATCACTTTCATGCTGTCTCCGCCGATGGGGCACCCGGTCACAAGGATCCGCGGTCTTTTTTCCAGGTGCCGTCCTTGTTTATATTCCTCCAGGATCTGATCCCGCACTCCGTTTACCACCTCCGGAGTAGAGGAAAAATCAAAACGGTATTTGCTTCCTTGTACCATTTTTTGAATATCCTCTCCGGTCACAGGGGCTGGATCCAGCTTCATCACTTCACAAAGGCCCTTGAGCGCTGTGCGGATCCGGTTATTCAGATGAGCGGCGTCCCTGAGCATCTGGTCTGTGATCACGATATGAAAAAACTCTTCAAAATATTCCTTGGCCCGGACAATCTCTTCTCTCCAGAACTGCACGCCCCGCTCAGACTGGCTGTTGGGAAGCTCCATCACATAGACAGGTTTGAATTCAGACATCATCTCATACATCTTTTTCTTTCCATCACATGTTGTCTCACCGATTACAAGATCTGCAAAATGAAAAAACGGGCATTTATCTTCTACTGCAAACCCGTAGCTGGATTTTACAAGCGGACAGATGCTTTTGGGCAGATCTCTCTCGGCTGCCGGGACTGTCTCATTTGCATAGGAACACAGTCCTACCGGGATCGCCCCTACTGCCATCGCCAGCTCTGTCGGAAAATATGCACAATACATTCCTACTACTGGAATATTCTTATCTTTATATTCTTTGATTTCCAGAAACGCCTTTCTTCTCTGTTCCCCGAATTCTTCAAATATTGCCGGTAAATTCTGAATTACTTTCATCGTCTTATTCTTTCTCCTGTTTTTGTCTTACCATATCATTCATCATGATGAATGCCAATAAATCCCATGAAGTTTCAGTATCGTTCAAATCCACATCCAGACATTTTTCGATCTGTTTCAGCCTGTACACAAGCGTGTTTCTATGAATATGAAGCTTCTTGGCTGCCAAAGTAATATTATTTTCACATATCAGATATACTTTCAGTGTATTATAAAGATCCGTATGCTTTTCTTCATCTTCTTCCAACAGCCTCTGAATGGAATAATCCATCAGTCCTGCTTCCTCAATCAAGGGCGTCGCATAACTGTAAATTCCCGGAATAAACCATTCCCGCTCCTGTCTGATCCCATGTTCCATCTGCGCAGTCTGACCGGACCGGGCAATGCGGGCCAGCAGATGTTCCTTGGCTCTGCAAAGATGCCCGTCTGAAAAGAGTTCACTCACACATCCGTTAAGCTGATATTCATCCAGTCTTTTCCTGATTCTCTCAGCTCCCTGTTCTGTCAGTTTGCAAAACAGTATCCTGATCTCTCCTTCGTTCTCATATACATACGCAGCGTTTCCACTGTCTCTCAGGAATCCGGACAGACCAGAAGACGTATTTTCGCTTTTTAAAAACAGCGCTGCCATATATTTTCCGCCCTGCAGTTCCTTGATCTGATCAATATCAATATCATCTTCCATAATTGTCCACGCAATCATATGTTTTCGCAGGGACTGATTGTACAGATATCTTTTTTGTTCCTGCGCAAAAAAACGTTCTACTATTTTTGCCAGGAACCCTCCCAGTTCCTCAAAAAATGCTCTGTCCTTCGCATCCCCGCAGGTGAGCAGTACATATCCTGATATTTTCTTTTTATCATATACCGGTTCCGTATAAAGGCAGCTTTTTCCTGCTTTCTTCTTTCCGAAAAACAGCTGATAACCGTCCCAGGAAAGGTGTCCTTTTCTAAAAAAAGAAACCGTGGTCTGCTCGTCTTCAAATCCGGCGCTTGCCATCAGACGTCCGCTCCCTGAAATAAACGCAATTCCCTTTCCCGTGTAGCCGTAAATCTGCTCTGCAATATTGTTCAAAGTCAGATTTTCCGCCATTGCCTCAAAAATAATCTTGTAACAGTCATTAATATCATACATGTTTCTCACTCCATTTGCGGAATATTATGTCCTGTATGTCCCGGAATGTCAAATTGAATTTTGCCGCAAAGTTCCATAGAGCGCTTCTATCCTCTTCTGATTCCATACATTTTATGTATCAGATAAGATTGGAAACCAATGCGTTCACACCTTTTTCTACGTTTTCGCCGGAAGTTGCAAGATTCATCCGGATATGTGTTCCGAAGCGTTCTCCGCCGAACCACTCCCCATAATCTACAGCCAGACGGCATTTCTTCTGCATCACCTCCTGGATCTTCTCTGCACTGACATAGGCTCCAAGATCAATCCAGCATAAATAGGTTCCTTCCAGCGGCGTCACGACTGCCTTCGGAAGTTTTTGGGCAAGTTCCCTTTTTACATACTGATAGTTATCCCATATTTTTGCAAGAACCTGCTCCAGCCATTCCTCTCCGCCCTCATACGCTGCCTGTGCCGCAATATATCCAAAAGCATTCCCGGAAATTACACGGTTCGCGGTTGTATATTCATCCCACACTCGCCGGAGCTTTTCATCCGGAATGAGTACCAGAGAATTCTGACCTGCTGCCAGGTTGAATGTTTTTGACGGGGCGGCCAGCGTAATCATATGATCCTGATATTCACCTATGCCAAGTGATGGAATATGCCGGCTGCCGTCAAAGACCAGATCCTGATGAATCTCATCCGAAATTATATATACTCCATGCGTTTTGCAGATTTCAATCAGCTTTTCCAGTTCTTCTCTCTCCCAAACACGTCCCGCAGGATTGTGCGGAGAACAAAGAATAAATAATTTTACCTTGTTGTCTGCAATTTTTTTCTCAAAATCTTCATAATCGATCGTATATCTTCCCTGATGATTGACCAGATCGGAACAGATCAGTGTCCTGTTATTATTTTTCACTGCATTTAAAAACGGATAGTATACCGGCGTCTGAACAATCACTGCATCGCCCGGCCGGGTCAGCATCTGGACAAGCCAGTGAAATCCTGCAACGACTCCCGGTGAAAATCGGATCCATTCTTTTTCCACATGGAAATGATGCCGTTTTTCTTCCCAGTCTATAAAAGACTGATAGTAAGAATCCGGAATTTTATAATACCCGTAGACCCCCTGGTCCACATATGCGCGCAGAGCGTCCATCACGCATCCGGGAACCTGAAAGTCCATATCCGCCACCCACATGGCGTGCAGTCCTTCCTCTCCGAACATTTTACTTTGTCCATCCCATTTATTACAATTCGTATTTCTTCTGTCTACATATTTGATTTCTTCCATTTTCCTGTACCTGTATCCTTTCCCTTACTTTCTGAGAGCTCCCATACACCCATAGTATCCAAGTGCCGCGAATACTCCTGCCGCCCCTTTCAGAGCGCGATCGTCAAACTGATACTCAGGGCTGTGGAGTCCAGGAATCCGCTCTTTTTCTTTTGGCCGAATTCCGACAAAAAGATAGACCGCCGGAACCCTGCTGCTGAATTCTGAAAAATTCTCTCCTCCCAGATGATCATGTTCAATGAAATAGACCTTATCCTCTCCAAGAATTCCTTTTGCCGCCTTCTCCGTCCCTTCCAGAAGAGCTGCATCATTGTGCACGGCGCCCCCATGGATCTGAATATCCGCCTCATACCTGGCTCCCGCCACATGACACACTGCCTGAATTTCTTTTTCCAGTTCTTCCCCCATTTTCTT
>CAJFMZ010000154.1 GCA_904393575.1 uncultured Sellimonas sp.
CTGTCTTATCCAGACAAGTCTAAAAGAGAAAGTGTTTATTTTTGGAGATATGACGATAGGGCAGTGCAGGCAGGCGGTCCGCCTGATCAATGCGTATTCGGATAAGCCTGTTGAAATACCGGATATTTTTGAGCAGCAACGTTTGATGAGCAGAATTCAGAATGAGCCTTTTCAGGAAGTGGAAAAGATGAGGATTTTTGCGCGTATGTATCAGGGAGAGAAAGGAGATGAGTTTGGTACATATCTTCGCGAATCTTTTCCGGTCAAGTATGCAGAGAGTTTTGGAAGCGGGAATTTGCAGGGGAAACAGCAGGCACTTATACGTTTGATATTGCTTTGTATAACTATTTGTCGTGGGGATTCGATTTAAACAGCCTGTACGATGTGATAGATCAGGAATGTAATCATGAGAGAACGGCGTTTGAAACGCTGATTAGAAGCATTCTGGAGACGGAAATCTATAAGAAAGAGAAAAAAGTTATGAATACCCTGGAGTTTGATGAAGACATGCAGCGTATACATAGTCTGGAAATTCAGAGGATCCGATTTGTGATTGACAGTTTTCAAAGAAATAAGGTGGATCGCTATATTCCACTTGATGAAATACGGGAAAGTTTAAAGAATGGATTGGGAAGAAAGTGGCAAATAGATACAGATAGTATCATTGATCAATATTTAAAAGAAGAGAAAAGAAAGAAGAACGCGCATGAAGAATGGGAAGGAAAAAGGGGGAAAGAAGAAAGCTATGACATTTCTCTGTATCATCAGTTGCTGAATTATAAATGTGGAAATTCGATCAAGCCGGTAATTCGACAGTCTCTCAGAAATTTCTTTCGATTTTACAGAGAAAGGCTCCAAGAAAAAGAATTTGCTGACCTGATTGGGCAGCCGCCGGAAGAGAAATGCAAATGGATGGTGGAAAATAATAAAGGGGTGCTGCTCAGGGATCAGGATTGGGGAAAGATATTTGCCGACATAGAATATGAAAAGTGTTCTTTTGCGCGCTATTATCCGCTGATGAGGGTAAAGCTGGATCATCCTTGTATATTGGACATGGCGAGAGGAATTGTATTAAATGATGAACTGTATCGATACTGTATGGACATGGCAGATCCTGTATGACAATGAGCGGGCTATCCAGTGATTTATAATGAATCTGCAACATCTCCTTCACAAACATTTAAGGAAATCTTAGTTGTTTTGTCCTTGATTCCTTCCGGCGATCGGTATATCATAAGTAAATATCAGTGGTGCCGGACATTCTGCGGGAACCGGCGCCGGGAAAAGAGGGGATGAAAGTGTGGGAATTGTTTCAGAGTTTATTTGAGAAAGCAGTCTGGTTCCTGAAGCTTTACATATTGGAGTACCGTTACCTGGTTGCGTTTCTGGCCTGCTTTGTGTTTTTCTATATTTTATTCATGCACTGGCTGAATATCCGGTTTTTCCGGATTTTGAGGGAGCCGGTGGCGATTCTCTGTCTGGTGGTGGAGATCATTGCGATTGCGTATTTTACGATTTTCTTCCGGGAGCAGGGGGAGTCGCATACATATGAGCTGGAATTGTTCTGGTCTTATAAGAAATGGATCTTGGAGGGAAGCATTGCCTACGGGCTTGAGATTTTGAACAATATCGTTTTGTTCTTCCCGTTTGGATTTATTTTGACGGATGCGCTCCGCAGGTGCCCGTTCTGGGCAGTGCTGCTGGCGTCTGCAGCTGTCAGTGGATGTATTGAGATGAGCCAGCTGGTATTCCGGCTGGGGCTCTTTGAGTTTGATGATATTTTCAATAACGTGCTTGGGGCTGTGGCAGGATGGTGTGTCTTCCACATCCTGCGAAGTTTCCGGAGACGGAGGACCGCCTAGAAGTGTCCGGTCTGCCTGACCGGTTATTTTTCCAGGCGGAAGAGGGTGTGACGGTAGCGGGAGAGAGCCCGGTACAGGATCATGCCGAGGACGCCGCAGCTGACGAATTCTCCGGCTCCGATGGAGAGCATCAGAAGAGGAATCGGAAGCGGGACGCCGTATCCATAGTACAGGACAAAAGGAACGATCAGAGTATTGGACAGGATCGGAGCCAGGGGAAGGCAGAGCTTGTTGAGGTTCCGCATCCGGTAGACGAGCACTGCGCCGATCAGGGTGGCGAGACTCCCGAAGACAATATCGGGCAGGATCGCGCCGGAGAGGATGTTTCCGATCAGGCATCCGACAAAGAGACCCGGCACAGCTGCCGGAGTGAAGGCCGGCAGGATGGTGAGGGCCTCGGAGATGCGGATCTGGACTTCACCGAATCCAAACGGTGCAAAGAGCCACGTCAGGATGACATAGATAGCGGCGATCATAGCCGCATAGGCGATCATTCGAGTTTTCTTATGTTTCATAGTTTCCTCCAGTTGAGTTTTATTTATATCCAAAGATTGATTTCTATACCAAGATGGTAGTATAGCATGCAAGACCGGAAAAGACAAGAAAAGCCAGGCGTTCTTTGGCCGCAGCCAAAGGAGCCTGGTTTTTCTGAACAGAAGCGGGAGTGGAGACGAATCCTAGAACTGGAATGCGTCTTTGATTCCCGGCCATTTCTGATCTTTGTCGCTTAGATTCAGTGGAGTACCGTCTGAGAGAGTATATCCTTCCGCGGATGCGCTTCCCTGATAGGTTCCTGTTACTTCCGGCCATTCGATGCCGATTTCCGGATCGTTCCATGCCATACCGCCTTCATCCCCCGGATGATAGAAGTCCGTGCATTTGTAGCAGAATTCTGCAAGGTCGGACAATACGAGGAATCCGTGGGCGAATCCTTCCGGAATATAGAACTGTTTCTTGTTTTCTTCGGTCAGTTCGACTCCGTACCATTTTCCATAGGTTTTGGAATCCTTTCTTAAGTCCACAGCCACGTCAAAGACGGAACCGCGGATGGCGCGTACCAGTTTTCCCTGTGGATACTGTTTCTGAAAATGCAGACCCCGCAGAACACCCTTTGTGGAGCTGGACTGATTGTCCTGTACGAAGTTCAGATGGAGTCCGGCTTCTTCCATATCTTTCTGATTGTAGGTTTCCATGAAGTAGCCGCGCTTATCACCGTGAACGGCCGGTGTAATGATGCAGAGGCCTTCGATGCCGCCGACATTTTTTTCTACTGTAATCTGTCCCATTTCAATCGTTCTCCTTTTTCGTCATAATTAAAATACCAGTTCTTTAAAATTCCAGTTCGGTCAGATAGCGGTGCAGCGCATCTTTCCAGTCCGGAAGAGGGGTAAATCCGTTTTCGATCAGCTTGGATTTATCCAGGCGGCTGTTAAATGGACGGCGCGCCTTGGAAACGCCATATTCTTCTGTTGTGACAGGAGCAACAGTCAGGTGCTCCTCATCGTATTCCGGATGTCCCAGTGCTGCAGCCTGGCGGAAGATTTCTACTGCAAAATCATACCAGCTGATGTATCCGCCTTCGTTCGTTGCGTGGTAGTATCCGTACCGGTCTGTCACGATCATGTCCACGAGAAGCTTTGCAAGATCGTAAGTATAGGTCGGCGTACCGATCTGGTCATTGACAACGGTAAGACGATCGTGGGTTTTTCCTACGTTCAGCATGGTCTTGATGAAGTTTTTCCCGTTCTTTCCGAAGACCCAGGCGATCCGGACGATGAAATATTTTTCCAGCGCCTCGGACACGGCGAGCTCTCCTTCCAGTTTGGTCTGTCCGTACACATTCAATGGCTTGTAGTCTTTGCAGTCCGGGGTCCACGGTGTAGTTCCCTGTCCGTCAAAGACGTAGTCTGTGGAAAGATAGACCATTTTGCAGCCGTCTTTGCGGGAAGCGTCCAGCTTTTTGACCGCATTGACGATATTCTGGGTGCCGACGGTATTGACCTGACGGACTTTTTCTTCCATATCCTCCGCCAGATCCACGGCAGTCCAGGCAGCGCAGTGGACAACCACGTCCGGCTGTTCGGCAAGGAGTACCTTTTCTACGGCCGCAGGGTCGGTGATATCCAGGGACACATAAGGCGCCTTAGTGACAGCAGTACCGTCCTGTGCCCCGCTGTACTCCTGGGCAAGGTCGGAACCGGTATAGGTGAATTCTCCTGTATGATTTTCAGTGCGCTCAGCCAGTTCGTTGATGACATCATGTCCGAGCTGGCCGGCTACACCGGTTACAAATACTTTCATGATGACTGACTCCTTCCTGTTGGATTAGCGGTTTCCGTACATTTTTTCGTAGTAATTCTGATATTCACCGGAAACGATGGTTTCCCACCATTCTTTGTTGTCCAGATACCACTGGATGGTCTTCTGGATGCCGTCTTCGAATTTGGTCTCCGGAAGCCAGCCAAGCTCTTCGTGGATCTTCGTCGGATCGATGGCATAGCGCATATCATGTCCCTTCCGGTCTGTCACATGGGTAATCAGGCTTTCCGGTTTGCCAAGCGCCTTGCAGATGATTTTGACGATATCGATGTTTTTCATCTCATTGTGACCGCCTACATTATAGACTTCTCCCACCCGGCCTTTGTGGATGATCAGGTCAATGGCCTTGCAGTGGTCTTCCACATAAAGCCAGTCACGGACATTGATGCCTTCTCCGTAAACTGGAAGCGGCTTGTCGTTTAAAGCGTTGATAATCATCAGCGGAATGAGCTTCTCCGGGAAATGATACGGTCCGTAATTGTTGGAGCAGCGGCTGATAGTCACCGGAAGTCCGTAGGTACGGTAGTAAGCCAGCACCAGAAGGTCTGCAGCTGCCTTGGAAGAGCTGTACGGGCTGCTGGTGTGGATCGGAGTTTCCTCGGTGAAGAAAAGATCCGGGCGGTCCAGAGGCAGGTCACCGTATACTTCGTCGGTGGATACCTGATGATATCTCTGGATGCCGTATTTGCGGCAGGCGTCCATCAGAACGGAAGTACCGATGATATTGGTCTCCAGGAATACCTGGGGATTCTCGATCGAACGGTCTACATGGCTTTCCGCTGCAAAGTTGACAACCATATCCGGGTGTTCTTCTTCAAAGAGTTTGTAAACCGCTTCACGGTCGGTGATGCTTTCTTTGACGAAACGGAAATTCGGGTTGTCCATGACCGGCGCCAGTGTGGAAAGATTGCCGGCGTAGGTGAGACAGTCCAGACAGATGATCCGGTAGTCCGGATATTTCTTTAACATGTGAAAGATGAAGTTAGAACCGATGAATCCGGCTCCTCCTGTTACAATAATATTCATGATTTGAATCCTCCTGAAATAAAAATTAACGCAGAGCGTCCAGATATTTGCCGTCCAGTACGTCTTTGAGATACTGACCGTACTGATTTTTCTTTAACACTTCGTAGACCTTCAGCACATCATCCTTGGAAATCCAGCCGTTTAAGTAGGCGATTTCTTCCAGACAGGCGATTTTCCGGTGCTGGTGGGTTTCCATAGTTTTTACAAAGTTCGTGGCGTCCACAAGGCTTTCGTGGGTTCCGGTATCCAGCCAGGTAAAGCCCTGTCCCAGGAGCTCTACATGAAGAGCGCCCTTTTCCAGGTAGATCCGGTTCAGATCTGTGATCTCCAGCTCGCCTC
>CAJFMZ010000155.1 GCA_904393575.1 uncultured Sellimonas sp.
CACTTTTTTTACGCAGTCCTGCTTCCCGATCACTGCTTTTTCCACCTCCGCAATCACAGCAGCCGCTGCCATCATTCCATATGTTTTTTCCATTTCCCGTCCCCTTATCTTTTTTTCCATTGTAGCATATCAAATGCCTCTGCACACCCAATCTTACAGAAATTTTACAAAAGGCCCTGCGGATCTCTCCGCAGAGCCTTCTCTCCTATTTTTCCTGATCCAGTCCCAGAATCTCTTTGACGGTCTCTTCCATTTCATTTGCATCACACTCTCTGGTGTGGAGAATCCTGGCATTTTTGATCTCCTCTACCGCCTTTGGAATCTTCGTCCCAGAAAGGCGGCTCAGTTCCTCCGCAAGCGCTGCCCCGTCTCTTCCTTCGTATTTTCCCGGACAGACTGCATTCAGGACACTGCCGGCAAATTTATAAGGACTTGCCGTGGACGCAATAATCGTCTTTGTCTGATCCCCGCAGTCCTCTCTGTACGCATGATACACCGCTGCCGCAACCGCCGTATGCGTGTCCATCACATAACCGGTACGCTCATATGTTTCCCGAATCGCCTGCCTCATCTCTTCTTCTGACGCATAACCCGCAGCAAAATCTGCCAGTTTTGCCTTCATTTCCGGTGTGATACCATACCGTCCCTTTTCCTTCAGCTCTTTCATCAGCTCCCGGTTCTTTGAAGCGTTTCTTTCGGAAATCAGATAGATCAGGCGCTCCAGATTGCTGGAAATCAAAATATCCATCGATGGAGATTCCGTCAGAATGAACTCCCGGTTTTTATCATAGGTCCCGGTCTGGAAAAAGTCAAAAAGGACTTTGTTTTCATTGGACGCGCAGACCAGTTTTGCGATAGGAAGCCCCATCTGTTTTGCAAAATAGGCGGCCAGAATATTTCCAAAATTTCCGGTTGGAACTACCACATTGACTGCCTCTCCTTCCTGGATCTCCCCCTGTTTCAACAGGCATCCATATGCATAGACATAATAAACAATCTGCGGTACGAGCCGGCCGATATTGATGGAATTCGCAGAAGACAGGCGAAAACCGGCCTTTTGAAGCTCTTCTTTTAATTTTGCGTCTTCAAACATTTCCTTTACACCGTTCTGCGCTTCATCAAAGTTTCCGTGAAGAGCTACGACTGCGGTGTTTTCCCCTTTCTGGGTTACCATCTGAAGCCGCTGGACTTCACTGACTCCTCCTTTTGGATAGAAAACGATGATCCTGGTTCCTTTCACATCCGCAAATCCTGCAAGTGCCGCTTTGCCTGTATCACCGGAAGTTGCCGTCAGAATCACAATCTCATCTGTCACATGATGCTTCTTTGCCGCTGTGGTCATCAGATGAGGAAGGATGGAAAGCGCCATATCCTTAAACGCAATCGTCGGTCCATGGAACAGCTCCAGGTAATACGTACCGTCCACTTTTACAAGCGGAGCAATGTCTTTTGTGTCAAACTTCTCATCATAAGCCAGACGGATGCATCGAAGAAGCTCCTCTTCCGTAAAGTCCGTAAAAAACTGCTTCATAACCGTATAGGCTGTTTCCTGATAGTCCATGTCCGCAAGCTTTGCAAGCGGGACATCCAGAGCTGGAATATACTCCGGCACAAAAAGACCTCCCTCGCCAGAAAGCCCTTTCAGGACTGCCTCGGAAGCTGTCAGCATTATATTTTCATTTCTCGTACTTCTATAAAATAACTCCATGGCGTTTCCTCCTTACCTTTTGATCTGCAATTTTTCAGAAATTATAGCACAAACTTTTCGGACATTCAATGACTTCCATTTTCCCTTTTTCGGAACAGAATCACAAGCACCGCGCTGACCGCCATCAAAACAGGATAGTAAAGATACGGCAGAATTTCAAAGGGTGTCAGGCCCGTAAGACTGGCTGCGGACAGAAGCTGGGCTCCATACGGGATGATTCCCTGTCCAACAGATGTAAAAATATCCAGAAGCGAGGCCGACCGTCTCGGACTGACTCCATACTCATCGCTGATCTCTTTTGCAATCGGTCCTGTCATGACAATGGCGACGGTATTGTTTGCCGTGCACAGATCTACCAGGAAAGCAAGTCCGGCAATGCCAAGCTCGGCGCCCCTCTTTCCTTTGATTCTGTGTTTGATCATCTGCAGCAGGAAGGTGATCCCTCCCATCTCTCTGACCAAAGAGACAATACACGCCACAAGAATGGAAATGACCGTAATATCATACATCCCCATAATTCCACCGCTTCCGTCCGGTCCCTTTGCGACCACCTGAAACATCTCGGAAGCCGCAATCTCTCCGGAAAAAACGCCCACTGCCAGCGACAGCACAGTCCCTGTCATCAGTACCAGAAATACATTGACTCCTGCCAGCGCCCCAATCAGCACTACCAGGTACGGAAGAATCTTCCAGAAGCTGTATACCATTTCTCCATCCATTTGAAAGGTTCTTCCCGAAGTCAGAAACAGAAAAATCCCGATTGTCACGACAGCCGCCGGAAGCACAATCAGAAAGTTCTCCCGGAACTTGTCTTTCATCTCACATCCCTGCGTTTTAACCGCCGCAATGGTCGTATCTGAAATCATGGACAAATTGTCCCCAAACATGGCACCGCATACAACCGCCCCAATACAGATGGCTGCCTCATATCCTGTCTTCTCGCTGATTCCCGCCGCAATCGGGGCCAGTGCCGCAATCGTCCCCATAGATGTTCCCATAGAAACCGAAATGAAACATCCGATCACAAACAGCCCGGCCACCGCCACCTGGGACGGCAGTATTGACAGTCCGAAATTCACGGCGCTGTCCGCGCCTCCCGCAGCGGTTACCGCTCCGGAAAACCCGCCGGCGCAAAGAAAGATCAGACTCATGGTAATGATATTATCCTCCCCTACGCCCTTGGCAATAATATGAATTTTTTCGTTAAAATCATGCTTTCTGTCCTGGACAAAAGCAGTAAACAGCGCAATCAGAAATGCCAGTACGGCAGGCATTGCGTAAAAATCCCCACTCAAAAATCCGGACCCCAGAAATAAAAGCAGGAACACTCCGATGGGAAGCAGCGCCGCCACGCTTCCTTTTTGTTTGTTCTCCGTCATTTTCCTCTCCTTTTACCTGTTTTGCAGCATATGGCGGAAAAGGGCGGTGCGCCTCCGAAAAGCGCTCCCGCCCTTTATCCGTCCATCTCTGTATAGTTTCCGAATCAGCTGTTCAGCTTTTGATTCGTATAATTGACAAGCCCTCCGGCAGAAATGATCTTCTGCATGAATTCCGGGAACGGCTGTCCCTGATACTCCGTCCCTTTTGTTCGGTCGTAAATCTTTCCGCTGTCAAAATCGATCTCCACTTCATCTCCAGCTTCAATCTCCTCTGCCGCCTCTTTACATTCAATAATCGGCAGTCCGATATTGATCGAATTGCGGAAGAAAATCCTTGCAAATGTCTCTGCGATGATGCAGCTGACTCCCGCAGTCTTCAGACACAGCGGAGCATGCTCCCTGGAAGATCCGCATCCGAAATTCTTTCTCGCGACAATGATATCTCCCGGCTGTACTTTACTTGCGAACTCCGGATCAATATCCACCATCGCATGAGAAGCAAGCTCCTGCGGATCAAAAGAATTCAGATATCTTGCAGGAATAATCACGTCCGTATCTACATTGTCTCCATATTTAAATACATGTCCCTTTGCTTCCATGCTCTACTCACCTGCTTTCTCTGGATTTGCGATATAACCTTTGATGGCACTTGCTGCCGCCGTTTCCGGAGAAGCAAGGTAAACCAACGAGTCCACATGTCCCATACGGCCCACGAAATTTCTGTTCGTCGTAGACACGCATTTCTCTCCTGCCGCAAGAACACCCATATGTCCGCCCATGCAAGGTCCACAGCTCGGAGTGGAGAATGCACAGCCTGCATCTACAAAAATTTCCGCGATTCCCTCTTTCAGACACTCCTTATAGATAGCCTGTGTCCCCGGAATCACGATGACTCTCACATCCGGATGTACCTTATGACCTTTCAGAATGGCAGCGGCCCTTCTCATATCCTCCATCCGTCCGTTCGTACAGGATCCAATGACAACCTGATCAATCTTGATCGGTTCCATCGCCTCGATCTCATCGATCGTATGGGCATTGCCCGGCAGATGCGGAAATGCAACGGTCGGCCGCACTTCGGAGAGATCAATCTCAATAACTTCCTCGTATTCAGCATCCTCGTCCGGAGTATAAATTTGATATTCCTTGTCAGAATGCGCTTTCATATATGCTTCCGCCTTGTCGTCTACAAGGAAAATACCGTTCTTCGCTCCCGCCTCAATAGCCATATTTGCCATTGTAAACCGGTCATCCATGGACAGTTCGGAAAGTCCGTCTCCGACAAATTCCATCGATTTATATAAGGCTCCGTCTACACCGATCTTCCCGATAATATGGAGAATGATGTCTTTTCCGCTGACATATGCTCCAGGCTTTCCTTTCAGCACAAACTGAATGGCGGACGGAACCTTGAACCAGAGTTCCCCGGTCGCCATACCTGTGGCAATATCTGTCGTACCGACACCTGTGGAAAATGCGCCAAGCGCACCGTATGTGCAAGTATGAGAATCTGCTCCGATAATGCATTCCCCTGCCACTGTAATTCCTTTTTCCGGAAGGAGTGCGTGCTCAATTCCCATCTGTCCGATCTCATAATAATGAGTCAGTCCCTGCTCTTTTGCAAATTCCCGGATCGACTTGGAATTCTCCGCTGATTTGATATCCTTATTTGGAGTAAAATGATCCGGAACCAGTACTACTTTGTCCTTATCAAATACCTTGTCCGCCATCTGCCGGAATACCGGCACTGCCATCGGACCGGTAATATCATTTGCCATAACGACGTCAAGCTTTGCCTCGATCAGCTGGCCTGCCGCCACCGTATCCAATCCTGCGTGGGCCGCAAGGATCTTCTGCGTCATTGTCATTCCCATGTCTTTTTGCGCCTCCTCTTTTTCTGGCTTACACCTTTCCTCATATTCTATCATAGATCCATACCTGTGCGCAAGAAAAATCAGAGTGCAATCTGTTTTTTGGCGTTCTGCTGTATTTACGTCCTGCAGAATTTATTATATAATATATAATGCGTGTAAAATTTGTCTAACAAAGGAGAATGAGTATGACATTAAAAATGGGGAAAAATCAACACACCTATATTGTCAGATCCATTCAACTGGAGCTTTCGCTTGAACGCAGGCTGGAAGCCCTCGGTCTTACCGAGGGTGCTCCGATTACCGTTTTAAACAATGATAAAAAGGGAGCTATGACCGTTCGGTTCCGTGGGACAAGATTTGCCCTCGGAAAGCGGATTGCTGACCATATTGAAGTGGAGGAGGCAGAGTAATGGGTGATATCATCAATGTTGGATTCATAGGGA
>CAJFMZ010000156.1 GCA_904393575.1 uncultured Sellimonas sp.
GCCGGGCTCTGGGCAGGTATATCGAAAACAAGATGCTGGAATTTCTCCGGCGGGAGCGCCCCGTTTCGGGCTTTTTGTGGAAGCCGACGGGGAAAAACGAGGATATGCAGAAGCTTCTTGCAGAGGGTTTGCCCGGCGCTTCCTGCATAGAGGCGTAAGGCGCAGATTTCCATATAAAAAGCCATACGGCTGCATACTCAACCGGCAATTCGGCCACGGTTCGCGGCGGGCTCCCTGGGGGCTGCGCTGCGGGCCGTGTTTTTTATGCTATGCATGGTTTTGTGGGGCCGCTGCGCCTGCAGGGTGCGGCCGCTTCTTCCTGGGGTTTTTCTTCTTTCAGGCAGCTTTCCAGATGCATGTAGTCTTCTACCTGATCCCATTCTACATAAAATCCGGCGCCGTGGGAGCAGAATACGGAACCTGCCGGGTTCTCCGCATCCAGCTGAGGCTGGTAGCCTGACGCCGCAATGATTTCTTCCGCATTATGGCAAGGCTCGTATCCTTTCAAGGTGCAGGACATCCGTCCAAGTCCTTTCGTATAGGCAATGACTTCCATTTGATATCCCTGCAGCTCTGATACGGGAACGCTGCCCCGCAGAATGGCCCGGTCCAACTCCTGCTCCGGTGGTGCGAAAGAGCCGCCCATCTTCTGGATGTCTGTCATGGCACGCCCGACGGATTCCTGGGGGACTTCCAGGACAAAATCGTAGACCGGCTCCAGCAGGATGCTTTCCGCCTTCATCAGTCCCTGACGGACCGCACGATAGGTTGCCTGCCGGAAGTCTCCGCCTTCTGTATGTTTCTGGTGGGCCCTTCCGGATGCCAGGGTGATTTTCAGATCGGTGATTTCCGATCCGGTCAGAACACCAGGGTGCTTTCTCTCTGCCAGATGGGTCAGTATCAGACGCTGCCAGTTTTTATCCAGCACATCGTCGCTGCACTGGTTGTCGAGAACAAGGCCGCTGCCCCGCTCCCCCGGCTCCAAGATCAGATGAACCTCCGCATAGTGGCGGAGAGGCTCAAAGTGTCCCACCCCTTCTACTTTTTTCGTAATGGTTTCCTTATATACAATACTTCCGGAGCCAAATTCGGCGTGGACGCCGAACCGCTCTGCAATCATGCTTTTTAAAATTTCGATCTGGACCTCGCCCATGACCTGGACATGGATCTCTTCCGCCTGTTCGTTCCAGATGATGTGCAGTTCCGGTACTTCCTCCTCCAGCTGCCGGAGTTTCAGAAGCATCAGGTGGACGTCCTCCCCGTCCGGAAAAAGAATCTGATAGGAGAGCACCGGCTCCAGCATTGGCACCTGGGCGTCCTCCTCCATTCCCAGTCCTTCTCCGGACCAGCTGGAATCCAGCCCCGCTACAGCACAGACCATCCCTGGGGAAGCCTCTTCCACCGCCTGATAGGAAGCACCGGAATAAATCCGGATCTGATGGACCTTTTCCTCCCAGGTTTCTTCCGGGTTCTGCTTGTTTCTCCCCTTTAAAACGTCCTTGACTTTCAATGTCCCGCCGGTAATTTTCAGATAGGTCAGACGGGTTCCGGACGGATCTCTTGCAATCTTGTAGACCTTTGCCCCGAAGTCATCCGGATAGGACGGTGCGGTTGTATATGTGTCAAAGACCTGGAGAAATTCCTCCACCCCCTGCATTTTCAATGCGGATCCAAAGCAGCATGGAAACAGCTTTCTCTCCCGGATCAATGTCCTTACCGCCTCATCTTCGATCTCGCCGGTCTCCAGGTAATGTTCCAGAAGGGATTCCTCGCACACGGCAATGTTTTCCAGCAGTTCCTCCCGGTCCTGGTCTTTGCCAAAGTCTACACACCGCTCGTCCAGCTCCTCCTTTAATTCCTGCAGGAGGGCCGCCCGGTCCGTCCCAGGCTGGTCCATCTTGTTTACAAAAAGAAACACCGGAATCTCATACCGGTCCAGCAACGTCCAAAGCGTGCGTACCTGCCCCTGGACGCCATCTGCCCCGCTGATTACCAGCACTGCGTAATCCAGCACCTGAAGGGTCCGTTCCATCTCTGCGGAAAAGTCCGCATGCCCCGGCGTGTCCAAAAGCGTCACCTGCCTGTCCCCGATCACGGTCTGTGCCTGTTTGGAGAAGATCGTAATGCCCCGGTCCTTTTCCAGCTCGTAAGTATCCAGAAACGCATCTTTATGATCCACCCGTCCAAGTGTCCGGATCTGCCCGCTCTGATATAAAATACTCTCGGCCAGCGTGGTCTTCCCTGAATCCACATGGGCGACCAGGCCGAGGCAAATCTGTTTGCCTTTATTTCCAGACGTATCTTCCATATGAAAATACCCCTTTCTGTTCGATAGTACAACTACTATCATAACACAGAAAGGGGGAATCTATAAAGGAAAATCTACACGCATTTGGCCGCGTCTCCCGATTTGATCCGGCTATCTGCCTTCTATTAGAACTTCTTTTCCCCGAAAGGCAAATCCATAGCAGCGGATCCTGCTGTCATGGATCCCGTTTTCTTTCAGTTCTCTTGCATAATCTTTCTCTTCAATCTGCTTCAAGGCATTTTGAGCCGTTTCTTCCAGGCATTTTTCACGCCGCGGGCTGAAAACCTTAAACTCGATAATCATTGCATCCAGGTCCGATCTGCGCGGCGTCAGCATAATATCATACCGCCCAAATCCGCTTTCCCGGTTCGAAGTCACCCTGTACCTGTCAGAAAGATCTACCATCAGTCCCAGAACAAATCCATGGTAAAACCGTTCTGGCTCTGCATGTTCCGAATCTCCTGCCGTATCAAAATAACTGAAAATGCCTCTTGCCACGCGGTTCATATAGGCATTCATCGCCTCCAGATCACCGGTCAGAAGCGCCTGTAAAAATCCATGATAACTGGATGCCGCGGAAGCGAACCAGCCCCTGACTATATGCTGGAACATCACCTTCACTTCAAAATTGGTCAGTTCCAGTGTATAAAGCTGTTTCCATTCCTCATATCCGGACTGGCAGATTTCCATTGTTTTTACCTTCAGATAGCCTGCTGCCAGCAGAAGGCTCCAGATTGCTCTCTCGTCCAGATCCAATTGATGATAGACGATCTGTTCATCGATCTCCGTCACCACACTTCCCCCATCCAGAAGACTTTGAAAATCCTCTTTGATTCCTGCAGAACCTTCCCGGATCAGTTTTCCTACCAGGCTGTTGCTGCTCGTATTCGCCCAATACGGGGCTGTTTTTCTCTCATTTAAGAAATTCAGCACAGACCAGGGATTATAGATATCACTCTGGTTTCCAAATTTAAATCCATCATACCATGCCTTCACTTCTTCTTTTTGTTCGGTGAGCTGAAATTCATCAAGTGCCTGAAAGACTTCGTCTTCCGTAAAACCAAATGAGGTTTCGTACATATCCGTTGTCGTTGTCACCACTTTGATATTATTCAAATCCGAAAAAATGGATTCCTTGCTTACCCTTGTAATTCCGGTCATAAGAGCTCGTTCCAGATACGGATTTGTCTTAAAGGTATAGTTGAACAGACTTCTTGTAAATGCCGCAAGCTGTTCCCAGTACCCGTTCACATACGATTCCTGCATCGGAGTGTCGTATTCGTCCAGAAGAATGATGACTTTCTGCCCATAGTATCGGTAGAGATAGTCCGAAAGATTGCGAAGTGAAACGGCAGCGGCGCTGTCATCCATCGATGCAGTCACCTTGCTGTAATACTCCTTTTCCTTCGCATTCAGCAGATCTCCTTTTGTCAGAAAATCAAATTTGTTGTAACTTTCTTCAATCATCCTGCAGATATTCTCTCTGGCCGAAAAATACTGCTGATCCTTAATTCCCGCAAACGTCAGGGAGATCACCGGATATGTTCCCTGAATGTCCCGGAATCTCCCGTCATTCCAGATCTTCATTCCTTCAAACAGGTCGCTGCGGCCGGCGTACTGGACCGAGAAAAACTTCTCCGTCATGTCCATATTCAGCGTTTTCCCAAAACGCCTTGGCCTGGCAATCAACGTAACAATATCTCCGGAATCCCACCACTCTTTTATAAACTCTGTTTTATCCACATAAAAATAATCGTTCACACGAATCGTCTCATAATCCTGATGCCCGATCGCCGCCGTCCTTGCCATATCACATCATCCCTGCCTTTTCTCAATGTCCGTTCTCTACAAAAAAGGACCTCTTTTACTTACTAAAAAGTATAGACGATTTCCCACAATTTCACAACTGCATCTTCCGTCTTTCTCCTTCCCGCCGCTTTTCCCGCTTTTTCGCCTCCGACTCCTTTTTCTTTTCCCCTCAGTATGATATACTGACTATATGTCACCCGTTTCCCGGTGAAGTGGAAGCGGCTGTACGTGGAGAATCCTTCAGACAGGATTCTTTTTTATGGAATGAAATCCCTTGCTTTGGTAGGGTACGAAAGATAAGGAGGAGGTTTTGGAAATGGAAGAAAATGAAAAGATTGTGCTGTTTGAAAAGGCAGCGATCCCCTCAGCGGTTGCCAAGCTGTCGATTCCCATGATTTTCAGTTCTCTTGTCATGGTGCTTTACAACATGGCGGATACCTATTTCGTGGGAATGCTCAACAATCCGGTGCAGAATGCGGCGGTTTCCCTGGCCGCTCCGGTGCTTCTTGCCTTCAATGCCATCAACAACCTGTTTGGCGTGGGGACGTCCAGTATGATGAGCCGGGCGCTGGGACGAAAAGAGTATGAGGTGGTGTCGGAGAGCTCGGCTTTTGGTTTTTACTGCTCCCTGATCTGTGGGGTGCTGTTCGGTCTGCTGTGCGGACTGTTTCACGGTCCCCTGCTTTCTCTGATCGGAGCTGATGAGACAACCCGCGCAGCGACCCAGGGATACATGCTCTGGACCGTGTATCTTGGAGCTGCCCCTTCCATTTTGAATGTGGTCATGGCCTACCTGGTCCGCTCGGAGGGTGCCGCCCTTCATGCCAGTATCGGAACCATGAGCGGATGTATCCTGAATATGATTCTGGACCCGATCTTCATTCTTCCGTGGGGCTTTCACATGGGCGCAGCAGGCGCAGGTCTTGCCACCTGTATTTCCAACTGTGTAGCCTGCCTGTATTTCTTCGTTCTTCTCTATATCAAACGTGGAAATACCTTTGTCTGCATCAATCCGAAGAAATTCCGGATCAAGCGTCAGATCATCAAGGAAGTCTGCGGCGTAGGTATCCCGGCTTCCATCCAGAACCTGCTCAATGTGACCGGCATGACGATCCTGAACAATTTTACTTCCGCCTATGGTGCGGATG
>CAJFMZ010000157.1 GCA_904393575.1 uncultured Sellimonas sp.
TTTCATGAAGGGTAAGATTGTGAAAGGAATTGCCGGATTCTACTACGTTCACGTAGTAGAATCCGGTGTTTATGAATGTAAGGCAAAAGGGATCTTCCGGAAGGAGAAGATCAAACCCCTTGTAGGGGATAATGTGGAGATCGATGTAATCGACGAAAAGGAAAAGACGGGTAATATTACGAAAATTCTTCCAAGAAAAAATGAACTGATCCGTCCGGCCGTGGCAAACATTGATCAGGCGCTGATCGTTTTTGCCGTGACAAAGCCAAAGCCGCACTTAAACCTTCTGGACCGGTTTCTTGTTATGATGGAGAGCAGATCCATTCCGGTGACACTCTGTTTTAATAAGAGAGATCTGGCCGGAGAAGCGGAGTGGGAGGCACTGAAAGAGATCTATGAGAGCTGCGGCTATCCGGTTGTTTTTACCAGCGCAGCCAGAGAGGAAAATATCGATCAGGTACGGGAGCTTCTGGAAGGAAAGACGACAGCGCTTGCAGGGCCGTCCGGAGTCGGGAAGTCTTCCCTGATCAACCTGCTGAATCCGGACGCCCACATGGAAACCGGAGAGATCAGCAGAAAGATAGAGCGGGGACGCCACACCACGCGGCACTCCGAGCTGTTTTCCATTGGAGGCAGGACCTATATCATGGACACACCCGGATTTGGTTCGCTCTATGTGAATGAATTTGAAAAAGAGGATCTGAAATACTATTTCCGGGAATTTCAGCCGTATGAAGGGTGCTGCCGGTTTCAGGGATGCAGCCATATTCATGAACCGGGATGCGCTGTCAAAGAAGCTCTGGAGGAGGGAAAACTCCCAAAGAGCAGATATGAGAATTATCTGGAAATGTACCGGGAACTGGAACAGAAAAAGCGATATTGAGGAGGAACAGGATGAAGTATATTTTGGCGCCGTCTCTTCTGTCGGCAGATTTTAAATGCCTTGCGCAGCAGATGAAGATGACGGAGGAAAATGGAGCAGAGTATCTTCACTTTGATGTGATGGATGGCATGTTTGTGCCAAGCATTTCCTTTGGAATGCCGGTGTTAAAGTCCATTCAGGGCGCTACCGGACAGACCATGGACGTGCATCTGATGGTACAGGAGCCGATCCGCTATATCGAAGCATTTGCGGATGCAGGGGCTGATATCATTACGGTCCACCTGGAAGCATGCAGCGATGTGGAGAAGACGCTTCGAAAAATCAGAGAATGCGGAAAAAAGGCTGGGCTTTCCATCTGCCCGCAGACGGAGGCCGGGGAGCTCCTTCCGTATCTGGAACTGACAGACATGATTCTTGTCATGAGTGTGCAGCCGGGATTTGGCGGACAGAAATTTATTCCGGAATCGATTCCGAAAATTCAGAAGGTGCGCCGGATGATCTCGGACAGCGGCCGGGACATTGATCTGGAAGTGGACGGAGGCATTTATCAGGACAATGTGGAGGAAGTGCTCAAAGCGGGGGCAAATGTGATTGTTGCCGGGTCAGCGGTATTTGGAGGAGATCCGGGGCAAAATACAAAGGCCATGATGGAGAGATTAAGAAAGTATGAGTAAAATTACAATCATTATCAGCGGTGGAGCGATTCAGGATGAGTTTGCGCTTTCCGTGCTGGACCAATACGAATCAAAACGGATTATCGGAGTGGATAAAGGAGTGGAATTCCTGTACCGGCATCAGATTCAGCCGGAATATATTGTGGGGGATTTTGACAGTATTTCCGAGGAAGTGATCCGCTACTACCGGGAGGAAACCAATGTCCCGATCCGGGAATACAATCCGGTCAAAGATGCATCGGACACGGAGATCGCGATCCGACTTGCCATCACCCTTGGATGTGACCGGATGATCATTCTGGGGGGAACCGGATGCCGGATTGACCATATCTGGGCGAATGTCCAGTCTCTGGAAATCGCCAAAAAGGCCGGGGTGGAGGCGGAAATCCTGGATTCCTGCAACCGGATCCGGCTGTGCAGCGAAGAGATCCGTCTGCGAAAAAAAGATGCTTTTGGAACCTATTTTTCCCTGTTTCCCTTTGGGGGCGAAGTAGAGAATCTGACGATTCGGGGCGCGAAATACCCGCTGACCCACCATCATCTGCTCCCGAATGACAGTCTTTGTGTCAGCAATGAGATTGAAGAGGAGGAACTTGTGATTACCTTCTCCTTCGGTACTGTTATCCTGATGGAAACAAGAGATGAATAATCAGCCTTCCAGGCGTATACGACCAAAAAGATGTGCTGTCTCATAGAGAACAGCGCATCTTTTTTTTACGCACCCGGCCTGTGATGGAGCATAAGAAACATGATGCAGATGTTGCGTTGAAACAGTTTTTATTGCTGCATCATTCTGGCTGCAACAAATGAGAAAGAAGAGATGCCCGCAGACTGTTTCAATCAGAGCTGTATCCGGCAGAATTTATTTTGAAGGGCGGTGCTGTAAAGTTGGCACGGATATTGCTAAACATGATAGACAGAAACAGCCGCAGCAGAGAGACGCCGGCCGGTGAAGCTGCGCGGAAAATAGCAGAATAAAGGAGAAACGGTATATGGATTACACAAATTTGCTGAATGACAGTTCTGGTAAGACGTCAAAGGTTGGTATTATTGGTGCGACAAGAGGATATGGCTACACCCTGCTTGCGCAGATCCCGAAAGTGAAACATATGGAGCTGAGAGTGATCTGTTCCAGGCATCCGGAAGAATGCATGGACGTGTTAAAGGAGATCGGATACGAGGAATCGCAGGTTGTAGTCTGTGAGAGCAAAGAGGAGATCGAAAACACAGATCAGGAAAAAGTTCTGATCGTGAAAGACTACCGGCTCGTGATGGAATGCGGAATTACAGCTCTTGTAGAGTGCACGGGCAATACGGCGGTAAGTTCGGATGCAGCGCTTTCTGCCCTGAAAAGAGGCATCAATGTCTATATGGTATCCAAGGAGACGGACAGCGTGTGCGGACCGATCCTGAACCAGACTGCAGCAGAACATCATGCTGTATATTCCCTGGTGAACGGCGATCAGCCGAGAAATCTTCTGGACCTGTATTCCTGGGCGAAGCTTCTTGGACTGGAAGTAGTTGCGGCAGGAAAATCAAGTGAATATGATTTTGTGTGGGACCAAGAGACGGGAATGCTCACCTACAGGAGGCGAAGTATATCTCTGAACTTGGAGCGTCCAACAAAAACGTACTTGCAGGCATTACAGTCAATGCAGCACGCTTGTGCGGCGTAGATCAGTCTACCGGATCCATCACCAAAGGCCTGGCGGCGGATCTGGTTGCCCTTGACGGGAATCCGCTGGACGATATCTCCGCCTTAAAGAACGTGGAAGCAGTCTTCCAGGACGGATGCAGGATTGAGCTTGCATAAAAGACATGACAGTTGAGATCAAATATTTGATGTAAGGAGAGACCGGGTTTCGTGAAGAACATGAGATCCGGTCTTTCCTGCGGACCGGAAAAGGGAAATGATGCCCGAAATGATGGAGAATTGGCAGTTGCGATTGAAAAAAAGAAGCCTTTGTGCTATACTCTATAGTCGCATTGAACTGATTTTTTGGTAAGAAAAACAGAGGCAAAATATAAAGAAAGGCGGAAGGCTCGTAACATCAAGGCTTTCCGGACAGGTAAAGATAGAGATGAAACTTGGAATTGTCGGATTACCAAATGTAGGGAAGAGTACGCTGTTTAATTCCTTGACAAAGGCAGGGGCGGAATCAGCCAACTACCCGTTCTGTACGATCGATCCGAATGTGGGAGTCGTAACCGTACCGGATGAAAGACTGAATGTGCTGGCGGAGATGTACCACACGAAAAAGATTGTCCCGGCGGTGATTGAGTTTGTGGATATTGCGGGGCTTGTCAAGGGCGCGTCCAAGGGAGAGGGACTTGGAAACCAGTTCCTGGCCAACATCCGGGAAGTGGACGCCATTGTCCATGTGGTGAGATGTTTTGAAAACAGCAATATCGTTCACGTAGATGGAAGCATCAATCCGCTTCGTGACATCGAGACGATCAATCTGGAGCTGATCTTCTCCGATCTGGAAGTGCTGGAACGCCGTATCAGTAAACAGATCCGGGCGGCAAGAAACGACAAGGCCGCTGCCAAGGAAGTGGATCTGATGCAGAGAATCAAGGCCCACCTGGAAGACGGAAAGATGGCGGGAAGCTTTACGGATATCCGGGATGAAGAGGAAGAAGAGTGGATGAACAGCTACAATCTCCTCACGGCAAAGCCGGTGATCTTTGCTGCCAATGTTTCAGAAGACGATCTGGCTGATGACGGGGCGTCCAACGAAGGAGTACAGGAAGTTCGAAATTTCGCGAAAGAAGCGGGATATGAAGTCTTTGTTGTCTGCGCCGAGATTGAGCAGGAGATCGCAGAGCTGGAGGATGATGAGAAGCAGATGTTCCTGGAAGATCTGGGTCTGAAAGAATCCGGACTGGAAAAGCTGATCAAGGCAAGCTACAGCCTTCTGGGACTGATCAGCTACCTGACGGCCGGAGAGCCGGAGGTACGGGCATGGACCATTAAGAAAGGGACAAAGGCTCCTCAGGCTGCCGGCAAGATTCATTCGGATTTCGAGAGAGGATTTATCCGTGCAGAGGTAGTTGCCTATGACGACCTGATCGCCTGCGGCAGCATGACGGCTGCAAAAGAGAAGGGACTTGTCCGCTCTGAAGGAAAAGAATATGTGGTCAAAGACGGGGATGTAGTACTGTTCCGGTTTAACGTATAACAAATTCAGAAAAAGTACAGGAGCCGCGCGGTTGTCGGGAAATGATGGCCGCGCGGCTCCTTTGTTCAGAAAAAGGTACAAAAATCTGGGACAAGTATACTGGACTTTTAGAAGTAATGGCGATATAATATGAATATCTATGAATTTAGAAACATTTTTTTAAAACTTAAGGAGGAATAAAGAAATGGGAAGATCAATGAAAACCATGGATGGAAACCATGCTGCTGCTCATGCTTCATATGCATACAGTGATGTAGCTGCAATCTATCCGATCACCCCGTCATCTGTCATGGCAGAAGCTACAGATGAGTGGGCTACCCAGGGAAGAAAGAACATTTTTGGACAGGAAGTTCAGGTTACGGAGATGCAGTCCGAGGCCGGAGCAGCA
>CAJFMZ010000158.1 GCA_904393575.1 uncultured Sellimonas sp.
ATTTTCATATTTCATCGTTTTCCGAAACCGTTTATAATATCTTCCTCCCCGAATTGCCTCTCCAGGAATCCAGGTCTTTCGAATATTATGCGCCTGAATCTTTTTATCCAGAAATGAAAATTCATTAATGTTGCCAGGCCCGTCAATGAGATGATTATCAAGATGTTCCGGAATCTCTCTCCAGACAGCTTCCGTCTCCTTTAACAGATCGAAAACTGCTTTTGTCTCTTCCCGGTTCAATTTAAAAATCTGCATCGTCTTGATCTCGTCAAAAAGCTGATACGCCGCAAATTTTAAATTTCCATTTCCCCGCAATTCCAAAGAAAAACCGCCGTCATCGCCCTCCATTCCGAAATTCGGGCTGACATGATAACGAAAGACGACGATATCTTTATTCAAATCTTTAAACTCCATAGTGTCCCCTTAATTCCGATTCTCTGTCTGTCCAGCATCAAAAATTATACCATACTTCCATAGGCTCTTCCATGTTTTTTCCGGCATTTTCTGTGAACATCCAAAGAACTTTTCGCAAATTCTGACACTACGTGCGGGAATACGGCACAGTCCTTTTATCTCTGCAGTTTTTCTACAAAATGTACCTCGGACTGTTCCCAGTACTTTCGATACACCCTCTCCTGCTGTCCGTCCAGATTCAGCTGATACATTCGGAACAGAACCGGAATGTTCTTAGGCTGCCACAGTTCCTCGTAGGAATACTGATAATGCATTCCAAGCTTTTTCATCACCGCACCGCTGGATGCGTTTTTCACATCATGAGTTGCCGTCACATAAGGAATCCCATCTTCTTTCACTCTCTCAATCAGTACCTTTCCAGCCTCCGTTATGATTCCCTGATTCCAGCAGTCTCTTCTCAGGCCATATCCCAGATCATGACCCTCTTCCATTGAAATACCGATATATCCCACCGGCCGGTCCTCTTCCTTCAGACAGACTGCATAGTGATAGCCCCGGTCCTTCTCATAACTATTCAGGTACCGTTCTTGCATAAACTGTTCTGTCTCCTTTAAAGATGTCATCGGAAACCAGGGCAGAAACCGATTGACTTCCTCATCACTTAAAATCTCATACAGCGCTTCCAGATCTTCCATCGTAAACTTTCTCAAAACAAGACGTTCCGTTTTCAGTTTCGGTGTATTTTCCATCTTCATTTCTCCCTCCCTGGTTCTAAAACTTTCACTTTGCTATCATCATAACATAATATGGACAGTACAAGATAGTCATTGTATAATCATTTTATAGATGAACCTTAATGTTTTGGAGGGAACATTACTTTGAAAGTGCTGGTTTTCGATTTGGGCGGTACATTAATGCAATATACAGGAATGCCCTATTCGTGGGTAGATTACTATCGTCAGGGGTTTGAAGCAATTATGAATACATTCAACTATAATATTTCCCCAGAAAATATTAATAAATCCATTCAAATGTTATCGGATTTTAATCCAAGGATAAACTATAGAGAAATAGAATATCCTCCAGAATTTATTTTCACAAAAATATTTGAACAATGGCATCTTAATCTTTCCACTCAAAAATGCATTAAAACTTTCTGGAAAGGGCTGAATCTAAAAGCGGAATTATACCCGGATGCTGTTGGTGTTCTGAAAAAACTTAAGGAAAAAGGATATATTATAGCAACACTTACTGATTTACCGAGCGCAATGCCAGATGAATTTTTCAAAGACGACATTTCTGAATTACTTAGCCATTTTGATTTTTATATGTCATCCGCAATTTCAGGATACAGGAAACCAAACTGCAAAGGATTGCAAATGATCTCTGAAAAGTTTGCTATTCCAATGAACAAATTGATTTTTATCGGAGATGAAGAAAAAGATAAAAAAACTGCGCTGAATGCCAACTGCAAGTTTATTCAGATCCAACGCACAGCACGGGCTGCAGGAAGTATAAAAAATCTGTATGATTTGTTAGATATATTAGACTAAACCACAGTTTGTCTTTATTCTGTGAGATCAAAGGGCTGTTTAAAAAGTCTCTTGAAAAAAAGATCGCTGAAGTCCCACGACTTCAACAATTTTTAGGTATAATTCTTTATACACCTATGTAAAATTACCAATGCTAATTATACGGTATGGAGGAAAAGAGGCGTTTCACCTGCTGCGGATCATACAGCATGTGAAACGCCTCTTTTGTGTTCTGGATTGTGTTCTATCTTGATTTAGGGTATGAAAAAACCGCCGAATTTCGGCGGCTTCCCAGACAGGGGATGAGAGAATCGAACTCCCGCTAAGAGTTTTGGAGACTCCTGTCATACCATTTGACCAATCCCCTTCTTTTGGTTTTCTACCAACTGTTTTTACTCATATCACATTTCTGGTTCCCCTGTCAAGTATAATGTATTTTCTAATCAGAAATCACCTCTAAGCCATGCGAATGTCCTTATTTCTATGAAATTCAACGGGCACTGCCAATGATCTTCTATTGGCAGTGCCCGTTTTATTTTACCATTTCATTTCTTATAAAATGTCAATGTATTCTCCGGCCAAAGCCTTGTTCATACTCCGGACCGCACAGAATTTTCCGCACATACTGCATGTGTCACTGTGATCATCTTCCGGTTTTCTGCTATCCCGGATTGCTTTCGCTGTTTCCGGATCTAGCGCACACGCAAACTGTTCTTCCCAGTCCAGTTTTCTTCTGGCCTCTGCCATACGATCATCAATCTCTCTTGCTCCAGGAATTCCCTTTGCGATATCCGCTGCGTGTGCCGCGATTTTCGACGCAATGATTCCCTGTTTGACGTCATCTACATTTGGCAGCGCCAGATGTTCTGCAGGCGTTACATAACAAAGGAAAGCCGCGCCATTCATCGCTGCCACAGCACCTCCAATTGCTGCTGTAATATGATCATAGCCTGGCGCAATGTCCGTCACAATCGGGCCGAGTACGTAAAACGGAGCCCCCATACAGATGCTGTTCTGCACTTTCATGTTTGCTTCTACCTGATCCAGCGGTACATGGCCTGGTCCTTCCACCATAACCTGTACGTTATGTTCCCATGCACGTTTTGTCAGCTCGCCAAGGCGGACAAGTTCCTCAATCTGACACACGTCTGTTGCGTCCGCCAGACACCCAGGCCTGCAGGCATCCCCAAGGGAAATGGTTACATCGTATTCCTCACAGATGTCAAGAATCTCGTCAAAATATTCGTAAAATGGATTTTCTTCCCCGGTCATGCTCATCCATGCAAACACCAGGCTTCCGCCACGGCTTACAATGTTTGTCTTTCTTTTATGCTTTTTGATCTGTTCGATCGTCTTTCTTGTAATTCCACAGTGCAGTGTCACAAAATCCACACCGTCTTCCGCATGCATCCGGATGACGTCAATAAAGTCTTTTGCTGAAAGTGTGGCCAGATCTCTCTGATAATGAATCACACTGTCATAAACAGGAACAGTCCCGATCATCACCGGACATTCCCTCGTCAGTTTCTGACGGAATGGCTGTGTATTTCCATGGCTGGAAAGGTCCATGATTGCCTCTGCTCCCATATTGACAGCACTCATTACTTTCTGCATCTCAATATCGTAATCTTTGCAGTCCCTTGATACGCCAAGATTTACATTAATTTTGGTCCGAAGCATGCTGCCGATTCCTTCCGGATCCAGACAGGTATGACGTTTGTTTGCGCAGATCGCCACCTTTCCTTCGGCTACCAGTTTCATCAGATTTTCGACCGGCATTTTTTCTTTTTCTGCTACTGTTCTGATCTGAGGAGTGACAATGCCCTTACGGGCTGCATCCATCTGAGTTGTGTAGGTTTCCATGTTCTTTACCTCCTTTTTTCTTCCTTTGTCAAGACGCCGGCTTTTATAGATAGACAGGCAGAATAAGTACTTCCTGCTCTCATCTGGATGCCGACGCCTTCACCGTTTCTTTGTCTGGTGATCATCAAGTTTGTTTTCCTCCTTTAACTACAACCTGATTTTTCTATAGCGGCAGAAAGTGGTGTCCCCGGTCTGCCGCTTTATCAGAAGCGTATTACTTCTGATAACCTAATTCGCCATGCGAAGCTGATTGAGTGCTCCGCCCTTTTCCAGTACTGTGATCAAGACAAATGCCAGGATACTTCCTGCCACAGTCGAAATCAGAAATGGAACAACATAGACAAACAGCCCTACCGGCTCCATTCCCATCAGCAGTTTTGCCACCGGATATGCGCACAAGCCTCCCAGAATTCCGGTTCCAAAGGCTTCTGCCACACAGGTTGGAGCGAGTTTTCTGCAACCCATATAGACAAGTCCACAGCACAATGCTCCTACCATACTTCCCGGAAAAGCCAGAAGACTTCCGAGGCTCATCATGTTCCGAAGCAGGCTTGCACAGAAAGCGATGCCGACTCCCCATCCCGGTCCAAGAGTCACAGCCGCCAGAATATTAACCATATGCTGTACCGGTGTACATTTACTTCCTGCCACCGGAAAGCTGATCAGGCTTCCAACGACTGCCAGCGCAGTCAGTACTCCTGCCAGTACCAGTTTCTTTGTTGCTGCATTTTGTTTCATCAACACACAGCTCCTTTCCATATGTTCTCAGATATTCTCCTGCAAAACCTTCCGGGAAATGAAAAAGGAGATGCCGAGGGCATCTCCAAATTTAGTATCATCCTAAACTTCTACTTCAAAATCATCCCTACGTTGGCATTATCCAAATCAGGTCTCAGGTCGAGGCGATACAGCCTCCTCTCAGCCGACTCCGGTCAGCTCCCTGTGTCACGCTATTCAAATATCTGATCGTAACTAATTATAGTCCTCCTGTTTCTCACTTTCAAGTGGTAAATTGAAATTTATGCTTCATCAACCTGAATTCTTGTAAATACTATCATCATTACCTCAAGAATCAGGATTTATATAGCCTCATTAAGATAACAATTAGAAAAAGAACACCTGTCTGGGCGTTCCATGATCTACTTACGATATTCAAAAAAAAGACAGCCTCAGCTGTCTATTTCATCTATGTACCCTCAAAACCACATATAAGTCCACGTTTCTGTCATCCTGCTTTTTCCTATCCACCATTCCTTGGTTATGCCCTCGACCTATTAGTAACAGTCAGCTCCATG
>CAJFMZ010000159.1 GCA_904393575.1 uncultured Sellimonas sp.
TGATGTCATCAGCGATCGCCTGCACGATTGGCTGTTTTAATTCCACTTTTGCCACGATTAACGCACCTCCTTGTAGTATTTGTGAGCTGCCAGAAAAAAACCTCTCCGCAAAAAGACAGAGAGGTCAACATTCAAGTAATGAATTGTGTCTTCCTCGGTAGGCGTTTTGATCCTTATGCCATCCGGCACCTACTGTCTTCGGCAGTTACTTCGTAACAATACCATATGTATTTCTCATTGTCAATATTTTTTTCTGTTTTTCTTTTATTTTTCATCAGAACGGTCCTCCCTGGAAGCAGGGCGGTACCACAAAGCACATTCCCTGTATCTTACATCCTGCAATCCATGATATAATAATCTCAGTCAAAGGAAAAAGCATCCGGCTTTCGGATGTGTCTGATGGAGGATTGGAAAATGATTTTAATCAAACATGCAGAAGTTTATGTCCCTCGCAGCATCGGAATCAAAGATGTGCTCATCTGCGGAGGGCAGATCGAGGCCATAGAAGATCGTATTTCTCTCCCGCTCCCATCCTGTCATGTCATTGACGGAACCGGGAAACTGCTCGTTCCGGGAATTATTGATCCGCATGTACATGTGACCGGAGGCGGAGGGGAAGGCAGTTTCCACACCCAGGTCCCTCCGGTGACCTTTTCTGATTTGATTCAAGGGGGCGTCACCACGGTAGTCGGCCTTCTCGGAACCGACGGGATAACCAGAAGCGTTGAGAACCTGATCGCCCGTGTCAAAGCGTTGAAAGAAGAAGGGATCAGCGCCTATGCCTGCACCGGCTCCTACGGCTATCCGCCCATCACGCTGACCGGGGATGTCAAAAAGGATCTCGTATTCCTTGAGGAGATTTTAGGTGTGAAACTTGCTCTTTCGGATCACAGGGCACCAAACGTCACCACCGCTGAACTCATACGTCTCGGAAGCGATGCACGCACGGCAGGTATGCTCTCCGGAAAATGCGGCATTGTCGTCCTTCACATGGGTGATGCTCCGTCTGGTCTGGCGCCTGTCCGGGAGGCCCTTGCGCAAACCGCCATTCCTGCCAAAATTTTTCATCCGACCCATGTCAACCGAAGACAGGAACTCCTGGAGGAGGGATTTGCATTTGCCCGCCAGGGCGGCTTTATCGATCTGACCTGCGGAATCGACGGAGCCGGACGTCCGGCAGCCTGTATCATGGAAGCCATAGAACGCGGCATCCCGACAGAACAAATTACCATCAGCTCCGATGGGATGGGAAGCTGGTCCACCTACGATGAATCCGGCAGCCTCCTTGCAATCGGGTACGCACCGGTGGATACCGTTTTTCAGGAAATAAAAACTCTTGTCCGGGAATATCAGCTTCCTCTGGAAAAGGCTCTTTGTTTTGCCACCTGTAATACGGCAAGATCACTGGAGCTCTTCCCAAAGAAAGGATGCGTCCAGACAGGATCCGATGCGGATCTTCTGCTTCTGGAAGAGGATTTATCTCTCCACACAGTTCTTGCCGGAGGCCGACGGATGATGGAAGATCATGTGCTTCTCCAAAAAGGTACCTACGAACTCTGATCCGATACTCGATCGGACAAAGAAACAGGCCCGATCCGGGATATCTGTGCTGACTCCCGGCCGGTGCCTGTTCTTTTACTTTGAAAGTCGGAGAGTCACTGTGAGCGGCCGCCCCGGTGGATTTCCCATCTTTGGGATTCCGCCAGCGGGAGAAATCCCTCCCGCTTCAATATCCCCGCCATCTGTTCCACTGCATGAAACGGTGTTGGCGAATTCTGTATAAAATCTGCCAGTTTCAGCGCTTCTTCTCTGCATATCCGCATATTTTTCCATTTACTCTCCATCCTGCACCAGTCCTTTCTCCCGTTCCCGCTTTGCAATCTTTGGCAGGATCAGTCCAAGGGCCGTCAGAACGATCGGGGTAATGATGTTCAGCGCCATGGTCATCGGATCTTTGCTGTACATTCCCATAATACAGCATGCAGCCGTCACAACAAAACACCATCCTCCGAAGAAATAGGCGATCTTCTGATTCTTCACAAACCGATACTCCGCAGGAATCCGGTTGATTGCTTTTCGCAGTGCCATATAGGCCACGAATACCCACAAGTACCGCAGCGGCATGCAGACGGAATTCAGTCTTGTCAGCTGCTGAAGAACAGAAGCCGCGCCAGGCATCACAGTCTGAATCAAAATAATCGCTCCGGAAAGAATAACAACCAGCCAGATTCCGTTGCTGAATGCACCGTATTTGTTCTTTTTCAGCAGTTTACTTGGGATAAACTCTTTTGTCTTCTCATTGTCAAGAAGCATACGGAGCGGAGCGTCAATACTTAAAATCAGGATTGCAAACTGTCCGATCATATTACAGAGCGCATAAAGGATCAGGAACAGATCTCCTACGTGATAATATTCGCCCAGCTTCTGGAATGCCCAGTACGCACCGTTTGCCGCATAAGAATCAAACGTCTCCTGACTTTCATTGATCACCGCCGGATCAAACATCATACCCATAGCGATTGTTCCAAGGATCGCGCAGCCTGCCACCATGACCGCCATAAAGATGATTCCCTTTGGAAATCCTTTGCTCGGATCCTTTACTTTGTTGACATAAGGAGAAATCTTTTCACATCCGCCCACCGCAAAGACCAGAATGGAAAGATTCGTAAAATAACTCATGTTGAAATTCGGAATCAGATTATCCAGACTGAAATCCAGACTGAAAAATTCCGCTCCCGGATTGATCGCAGGCGCTGCAAACATCATCACGATGTACAGAAGAGACATGACAAACATGCTGGTTCCCGCAATTGTTGTCAGCTTTTTCAGAGGATTGAGTCCTCTGCTGGCGATAAAACAGCAAATCAGAAATACTGCCAGCGTGGCAATCTGAATATAAAGCGTTGGAATCGTATCATACGTCTCATGATTTCTGAAAACCGCCCAGCTCAGCGCCTTCAGTCCGCCGCTTCCTTTGCTGGCAATGTAAGTGATGTGACACGCCCAGTAAGTCCACCCGGCATAATAGGCAATCTTTGGTCCTGTCGTCTCATAGATCCAGGAGTTGACGCCGCTTCCGCTGTTTTTGAAGGCGGAGCCCAGCTCTCCGACCATCAACGCATACGGAATAAAATACAGGGCAAACATCAGGATCCAGCTTAGCATCACCTGGGTTCCGTTAAAGTAGATAAATCCGTTCAGCACATTTCCAAATCCCCAGACTGTCGAAAATGCCATAAACGCAAGGACATACCATTGTATTTTCTTATCTTGTGTTTTCATTTTCTTTTTTACCTCTCTACTGTTTTGCATACAGATTTTCCTGCCTTTTTGTTCAAGCGCTTTTCACATGGTTCCATTATAATTTTTATAAATATCAGATTCAAATAACTAATCAGGATAGCGCCTATAACCGTTCCCTTATAATCCATTTTTGTTTTGACTGACAATTTCTTCTCTTTCTCCACAAATTGTCCCTTTTCCCCGCACAAAAAAACAGTACCTGGAGAATTCCTTTCTTTTCAGGTACTGTTTTTCTTCTTTTTATTCGATTTTTCTATATGGTTTATAACAGGTTGTTTATAATTCTTTTTCTTCTACAGCAATTTTCATGAATTCTGCCATACACTTTGTGAAATATTTATTTTTACGGTAATAAAAGTAAACGTTTCGCTGAGCCGCCGGATCATCGATTTTGTAATAAACAATGTTCCGATTGTAAGGAAGGCTTTTTACAACCGTGTCACTTACAATGGAGATTCCCATCTCCCGTTCTGTATATGCCAGAATGGACAGAATCTGGTCCATCTTAAAGGCTACCCGCGGAACAAAGCCTGCCCGTTTGCAGATGGCCTCCACCCGTTCTCTTGTATCATTATGGGCTCGCAACATCAGAAACGGATCCTGCTCAAACAGTTTTAACGCCACTCCGTATACATCCGGCCGAAGGTGGACATTCTGCTTGATCTCCTCCGAGGTCATTCCCCACGCCCCGGCGGCCTTATTGCTCTCAAAAGATGCCGGCACCGCCAGCAGAAGATTCTCCGTCATAAAAAAGCGCTTATCATAAATCTCTTCATCCATTGGATAATTGTCCAGCATCAGATCCAGTTCGCCGGAAAACAGTTTCTTCTCAATCTGAGAGGTATGCGCTTCCACCAGATTCAGTTTAATCTGCGGAAATTTTTCCCGGAATTTCTTGATAATCCCCGGCAGTACAAAGGAGATGAACAGATACGTTCCTCCAATGCTCAGGCGTCCTGTAAGCATGTCGTTGAGGTTTCCGACATAACATTCAAATTCTTCTTCCAGATCCATAATCTTTTCTGCTGTTTTTATATATTTTTTCCCGCATTCTGTCAGCTGAATCGGCACCGTGCTTCTGTCAAACAGGGGCATCCCAATCTTCTTTTCAATCTTTTTTACTGTTGCGCTCAGAGCGGGCTGGGAGATGTAAAGATTGGAAGCCGCCCTGGAAAAGCTCCCTTCCTTATAGACCTCATAGACATATTCCATGTTTGCAAATGTATTTTCCTTCATGATTCTTCCTTCTCTTTTTTGCTTTGTGTCAGGCGGCATACTGCTCTTCCATCCGCAGCATCCAGGTATAGTACTGCCTGCCCCCTCACATCATAGACGTTTACGATCCGAAGCAGCTCCCCATCAGTCTCTCCGGCCAGGGCCTCTGTCACATCCGGATATGCCGCCAGCATCTCCGGACGGTAGATCCTCGTCTTGCTGTTCTCGTTGATCGCCCCGTAGTAAACGTCCGCCTCCACCAGATTCTGAAACATATGACTTCCATAAGAAAGTTCCGGGCGATATCCGGCTTTCCCATAAGCCACTTCACAGATTGCCCCGAAACTGCTGATGTCCGCATAGGTAACCGGGACCCCAAGTTCCGGTGAAGAAGTCCCGATTCTTCCGGGGGCCAGGAGAAGTGCCTTTTCCTCCGTCCTCTCCAGATAATGATTGATCTTTCCGACCACGCGCCCCACATCCGGCTTCTTCTTATACGGATAGTCATAATACGCCTGTGGATCCACCCAGACAATGTAGTCCAGATTCT
>CAJFMZ010000160.1 GCA_904393575.1 uncultured Sellimonas sp.
TATTGTAAACGGGCAAAAATGCATGGTTAAGGATCCGGAACAGGAAGATCTGGTGAATGCTTTCTTTGATTACTTTGAAAAGCATCAGGGGAAACAGGCTACATTACGTTACATACAAAGCAATTACGATCCTTCCTTTTCCTACAGCAGCCTTCGCACCATGCTCTCAAGTGAGTTTTACAAAGGAACGTACCGAGGAATTCCTTATTGCCCTTCCTATGTATCGGAAGCCCGCTGGGCACGTTTGCAGAAAATCAGTAAGAAAAACATAAAAAACACTCCGTCCGGAAGGATCTATTATTTTAGCGGGATGATCCGTTGCCCGGAATGCGGACAGATTCTGGCCGGGACCGGCTGCCGATCGATCATCAACCGCAAAACCGGCGAGAAACGGGATTACTGCTACTACCGCTGCAATCACGCCATGATTGACCGGATCTGCACGAACAAACATAAAGTAAGTCAGAATCTTGTAGAAACTTATCTGCTTGATAATCTGAAAAGGGAATTCGAAGAATATAAAATTCGTGTAGAAGAGATTCAAAAGAAAAATAAGCAAAAGCCGAAAGTTCGAACCGAAGAACAGATCGAAAAAGAAATGTCCAGACTGAATCTTCTCTTTCAGAAAGATCGGATTACCTGGGACTATTACAGCAAAGAATATGATGCTCTGGAATCTGAAAAAAACAGTTTAAAAACGGTCATCATAGAACCAGAAAGCGATTATTCCTTCATGGAATCGCTTCTAAAAGAAGATTTCCTATCCATCTACCATTCTCTGTCTGAAGAGAACCGGCGAACTTTCTGGCGTAACATCATCCGGCAGATTCATCTGAATCCTGACTATACTATTGACTATGTTGATTTTGTTTAGAATTGCTCTGTTTGCGGTGCGGATGTGCTTTTCCGCACCTTACAGAGAAAGTCTCTGCCTAAGATGTTTTCTCCAAATCCGGTAACCAGCTCCAGATCGATTCCCTCGTCTTTGAAGTAATCTTCTTCTACTGCCACATACATAGGTGCATAGAAAATCGAATGAGCAACTTCATTCAAGGTTACTTTTGTAAGCTTCTCTTCTTTCTTGTCAGTTCCAGCCGTGTCTTCTTTCTCTTTTGCGCAGCCTGCAAGCATACCTGCGGCAAGTGTGGCTGCCAGCAGTACCGATACAAGTTTCTTTTTCATAATAACCTCCAACTAGCACGTTATACCAACAAACTATGCATATTCGGAGAAGATGTGACGAATGCTTAAATTTATCTGAATTTTATTGAAATTCGGACAATTTATATATTCTCCCGTTATTTCTTGACAAATCATTGACATTTCATTCCGGAAGTGTTATGCTCTAGGAACATCGTGCAAACGGTGTTTTGCTTATTGGTTTATTTTTTATGGAGGTAGTACTATGAACAAAGGTACCGTAAAATGGTTCAACAACCAGAAAGGATATGGATTTATCTGTGATGAATCCGGAAAGGATGTATTTGTCCACTATTCCGGACTGAACATGGATGGATTCAAGACTCTGGAGGAAGGTCAGGCTGTTGAATTCGAAGTAACAGAAGGAGAAAAAGGCCCTCAGGCTGTCAATGTGACCAAGTTATAATCGAAATTGTATGTACCTTTTATTTATATAAATTTGTTTTTCAATTTAGATATGTAAAAGCCATAGAATCTGGATTAAAGAAAGGCTGTCCGTTTCCGGGCAGCCTTTCTGCTGTTTCTTGTCACCATCAGCAATTTGCCTTATAAGCTTCATCTGCGGTCCAGACACCGAATCCGCTGCTGTTCAGGATATCCGCAGCCCGCTCCGGTTCGTCTGTTTTTAAGACGGCAGAAGCATCCCGGCCATTTGCAAATGCATACATATATTCTACATTAATTCCGCCTTCCACAAGCTGATGCATCGCTCTGCTTAAAGATCCTGTGGCATGCGGAACCCGCAGGGCAATCACGGGCGTCAGCATGGCCGTGATTCCTATCTTGTTCAGCTCTTCTTTTCCTTTTTCCGGGTCTGACACAATCATTCTGAGCATTCCGTACTCCGTTGTGTCCGCAAGACTAAGGGCTACAATATTGACACCATTGGTCCCAAGTGCATGCAGCACTTCATCGAGTCTTCCCTCTCTGTTTTCCAGAAACACCGATAACTGCTGAATCGTACTCATCCTTTTCCCTCCTATACAAGATTCCGGTTGTCAATGACACGTTTTGCTTTTCCTTCGCTTCTTTCAATGGTTTTTGGCTCTACCAGTTTGACTCTGACTGAAATGCCAAGCGCCTGTTTTAAGACATTGCCGATTTTATGGCGGAGGGCATCCAGTTTCCGGATCTCATCGGAGAAGAATTTTTCATCCACTTCCACCATAACCGTCAGAACATCCATATTGTCTTCTCTGTCAATAATCAGCAGATAATGAGGAACTACCTCTCCGATTCCAAAGAGTGCAGTCTCAACCTGAGTTGGGAATACATTGACGCCGCGGATGACTTTCATGTCATCTGTACGTCCTTTGAACTTGGAAATTCTAGGTGTAGTCCGTCCGCATTTGCATTTTTCATGACAGATGCTGGTCAGGTCTTTGGTCCGATAACGGATCAGCGGTACCGCCTCTTTGTCCAGTGTGGTGAATACCAGCTCACCTGTCTCACCATCCTTCAGTGGCTGGTGCGTAGCCGGATCCAGCACTTCCGGATAAAAGAAATCGGAATGGATATGGAGGCCTTCATGGTGAATGCAGTCCATCGCCACACCAGGTCCGCTGATCTCGCAAAGGCCATAAATATCAAAGCAGTTGATCTTCAGAATATCCTCAATCTTATGGCGCATCTCTACTGTCCACGGTTCCGCTCCGCATACTGCTGCTTTGATTTTCATTTTTTCCACCACTCCGGCTTCCTGCATTGCTTCAGCCAGGTGAAGTGCATAGGATGGAGTACATGCAAAGGCAGTAGCACCAAGGTCTTCCATGCACATCAGCTGGCGTTTGGTATTTCCGGCCGACATCGGAATGGCCATGGCTCCCAGTTTCTGGGCTCCGAAATCCAGTCCCATTCCGCCTGTAAACAGCCCATATCCATAGCAGACATGGATCCGGTCCTCCGCTGTTAATCCGGCCATTGTAAGGCAGCGTGCCACACATTCGCCCCAGATATCCACATCTTTTTGTGTATAGGCCATGACCGTCAGCTTTCCCGTGGTCCCGGATGTCCCCTGTACTCTGACCACCTTTTCATTGGGCACTGCCTGTAATCCAAAAGGATAATGATCTCTCAGATCTTCCTTTGTCGTAAACGGAAGCTTTGTGATATCCTCAATCCCCTTGATATCCCCAGGCTCTACACCGAGTTCTTTCATCTTCTCTGTGTAAAAAGGAACCACTCCGTACACTCTTTTCACCAGTTTTTTCAGCTTTTCCCCCTGAAGCACCTTCCGCTCATCTTCACTCATGCATTCTGCATGTGGATCACGGATCCGTTCGTTCCATGTTCTATCTGTTATCATTCCTTTTTCCTCCTACAACTCCTCGTCTGAGACAAGCTTCACTCCCGCCTTGGAAAGAATCTGTTCCGCACGTTCCATATCATCTGTCGAAAAAACCATAACCGGAGCATTGTTATCACGGATTACAAAGGAATAAATGTAATTCAGATTGATGCTGTTTTCCGCCAGAATAGACAGCATTCTGTTCAGATTTCCTTTTTCATCCTTTAATTCGACTCCGACTACATCGTAAATCCGGACAACAAACCCCAGTTGTGTCAATGCTTCCTTCGCCTTTTCCGGACGGTCCACCACCATCCGGAGAATTCCGAATTCCGGAGTGTCAAAGGACGCCACCGCCCGGATGTTGATCTCCGCTTCCATCAGCTTAGATGTAACCTCCATCAGGCTTCCGGGCCTGTTTTCCACAAATACCGATACCTGTTTCATCTTTTCCTCCTATCGTGCCGCTCCCGTTTCAAAGGCCTTTTTGTTGATCTCGATCGTCTTTGGAGGTACCGTCTTTTCAATCACCCGGTACCACTGGTCTTTTGTAAAATCCATATGCCGGGAGGCAATTCCAAGAACAATCATGTTGAATACTTTTGGATTTCCAAGCTTTTTAGCTTCTTCTGTCGCATTCACCGTGTAGACTTTATGTTTTTCCTGTAACGTCTCAATAATGTGTTCCGGATATGTTGCGGTGCCGATGACGACCGGCATCGGATCAATCCGCCAGTCATTTAAAATCAGCGCCCCGTCTTCTTTCAGAAAATGTGCATAGCGCAGTGCTTCCAGCCGTTCAAATGCGATGATCACATCTGCGCATCCTTCTTCTACAATTGGTTCGGCCACCTTGTCGCCGTACCGTACAAAGGTAACTACACTCCCGCCCCGCTGGGCCATCCCATGTACCTCGGAAAGTTTGACATCATATCCTGCATCCAGCGCAAGTCCGCCCAGAATCCTGCTGGTCAGAAGCGTTCCCTGGCCTCCCACGCCGACGATCATAATATTTTTCACTCCCATTATCTTTCACCTGCCTTTACCAGTTCAATCGCTCCGAACTTACAGAGGGATTCACAGAGTCCACATCCTGTACACATGGTATCGTCAATCCGGATCGTGCCGTCTTCGTTTCTCGTCATGGCCGGGCAGCCCGGTTTCATGCACATGCCGCATTTTTTACATTTTTCCGGATCTGCGGCGTAGAGCGGTTTTGGCCTTTTATCCAGCAGCACGCAAGGTGTCTTGGTGATAATTACGGAAACCTCGTCTTTTGCTGCTTCTTCCTTGATCGCTTTTTCCAGCGCCTCAATATCAAAAGCATTGATTTCCTGTACATTCGGCACACCAATGGCACGGCACAGATTCGGTATATTGATTGCGTAGGTCGGATCCCCCTGCAGAGTTTTTCCCGTTGCCGCATGATCCTGGTGTCCGGTCATTCCTGTAGTAGAATTATCCAGAATCAACACTGTTCCCGTTGCCTGATTGTACACCATGTTCATCAGGGAATTGACACCGGTATGTAAAAAGGTAGAATCTCCGATGACTGCTACCCAGTTTT
>CAJFMZ010000161.1 GCA_904393575.1 uncultured Sellimonas sp.
CATACCGAATCCTTTCGTAAAATTAAATACAGATAGAGTATACTATAAATTGCGGAATTAATCAAATTTTGATAGAATATAAATAATTATGTAGGCCAAAAGCCGTTTATGCAGAAAGGATATCAGAATGGGAACCAGATCAGAACAAGAATTTGAAAAGTACAAAGACAGGATTTATCCATGGGTCCGGGAGATTCCGGCCGAAGAATCCGGATGGAAAAGCGAAGGGTATTCTCCGGACGACACGCCCCTCCTTTCCTTTGCGGACGGTCTGATGACCGTTTTTGTAATCCGAAGAGGAGAGGAATCGTTTGACGTTTTGAAGGATAGCATGATGCCGGAGGGGATGACGGTGGAAGAGCTCTACCAGACCGCCTGTGAAAATCTGGCCAGAGACGTTGAGTTTGTATTTTCCAATACATTATTCGGAGGTTTTGGAGTGATCGCAGACGGCATCCATGAAGCCAGCGCCCTTTGCCTGCGTCATATCTGGGATGTATGTACGGAAAAGCTGAAGGATGATGTGGTCATCATGGCACCGTCGAGAGATCTTCTGCTGTTTGCTCCGAAATCAGATGACAAGGTGATACAGTCCATGATTCAGTTTGGAGAGCAGGGATGGGCCCGGAGTGAGCACCGGCTGACCAGACGGCTGTATCAATATTCCAGAGAGAGAAAGGAACTGACCGGATATGAGAGAGATTAAGATGATTGGACTGGATTTGGACGGCACACTGCTGAATCGTGAAAAGAAGCTGACGCCTTATTCAGAAGCGGTTCTAAAGGAGGCTATCCGTCAGGGGGTGACGGTGCTGGTGGCGACGGGACGTCCCCTGTCCGGAGTACCGGAGTTTATGCGGGAGTTTCCGGGAATGCGCTATATCCTGACCGCAAACGGAGCAAGAATTTATGACAGAAAGGACGGGGATCATCTGCTGTTCTGCCATCTGTTATCCAACGAGGACGCCTCTGCTGTGCTGGATGTCTTTGAAGAATATGACACGCTCAAAGATGTGTATTACGACGGGGTAGGATATGCCAACCGGTCTGAGATCGACCATCTGGAGCGGTACTACCATGATCCTGCCATGAGGGACTATATCTGGAAGACGAGAAAACGGGTGGAAAATGTCCGGGATAAGATGAAGGAATATTCCTTTGGAATGGATAAGATCCAGGCAGTCTTTGCACGGATGGATGAGCGGGAAGAGGCGATGAAGAGACTGAAAGAGACGACGGAGCTTTCGGTGACCGGAGCGCTCACCAACAATATCGAAGTGAATGCAAAAGGAGTCAATAAGGGAAACGGCCTTGTGGAGCTTGGCGGGCTTCTTGGAATAGAACGGGAAGAAATCATGGCCTGCGGAGACGGGCTGAATGATCTGGTCATGCTTGAGACGGTTGGTTTCGGCGTTGCCATGGCAAACGGGAATGAGGAGGTCAAAGAGCGCGCGGACTATGTCACCCTCACAAATGAAGAGGACGGTGTGGCAAAAGCAATTGAGAAATTCGTACTGAGGTAAGGGAGGTAAAAGAGAATGGACATTATCATTTCAGTTATACTTGGAATCATTCAGGGAATTACAGAGTGGCTTCCGATCAGCAGTACCGGCCATCTTCTCCTGGCGGATGAATTCCTCCACATGAATGTCAGCGATGACTTTATGAATATGTTTAAGGTGGTGATCCAGCTTGCATCGGTGATCGCCGTCATCGTGCTGTATTTCCACAAGTTGAATCCGTTTTCACCAAAGAAGACGCCGAAGCAGCGCTGGAATACGATTGAACTTTGGATGAAGGTTGTAGTTGCCTGTATCCCATCTGCGGTGGGACTGTTTATCGATGATTTTGTGGATGAAAAGCTTTCCAATTATGTGGTCATTTCTCTGATGCTTATTATCTACGGAATTTTGTTTATTGTCATTGAAAAATGGAACCGGCACAGACATCCGAGAGTGACAAAATTAAAGGAACTCACTTACTGGACTGCGCTCGGAATCGGGTGCTTCCAGGTGCTTGCAATGGTTCCGGGAACATCCAGATCCGGCGCAACGATTGTGGGTGCGCTTTTGATTGGTGTTGCCAGACCGGTGGCGGCGGAGTTTACCTTCTTTCTTGCCATCCCTACTATGGTGGCGGCAAGCGGACTGAAGCTGATCAAGTTTGGCTTTCACTATACGGGGCATGAGATTGCGGTCCTGCTCGTGGGATGTGTGGTATCTTTCCTGGTATCGGTTTTTGCCATCAAGTTCCTTATGGGATATATCAAAAAGCATGATTTTACAGTTTTCGGATATTACAGAATCATTCTGGGCGTAGTCGTACTGGCATATTTTCTGATTTTTACATAAGTTCATAGAGACAGAGAAAGTGGGTTTGATGCATGGGCATGAAATCCACTTTTACAATTCTGGCGGAGATACAAAAGACAGAAAGGAGGGAGTTCATGGGATTTGAACATGAGCTGATTATTCCAGATGAAGGGTTCCCGTTTAAACTGTTCCGGTTCGAGGGGAAAGACGGACATTATGTGAGGGAGAAACACTGGCACCGTTCCATCGAGATTTTTGCGGTGTTTGAAGGAACGATGACTTTTTTTATCAATGAAGAAAAGTACCCACTGAGACCGGGTGAGTTTATTCTTCTGAATTCCAATGAAATCCATTCGATTGTATCGCCCTATCCCAATCATACGATTGTTTTACAGATTCCTGTGAATGTATTTCAGAATGATTGTACACAGGATGGTATGATTTGGTTTACGCACAGACCGAGAAGCCAGGACCGGAAAATCATGGAGCTGCTGGAAAATATGTACCAGGACATTCAGGCAAAGGAAAAGGGATATGAGTGGAAGGTGCAGAGTGATTTTTTCATGGTGATTTATCTTCTTGTAACAAAATACCGGAAACAGGAGGTTCTCCCGGAGGAAATCCGGCAGTATCGGAAAATGAACCGGCTGTCTATGATAACCGGATATATACGGGATCATTATACCAAAGATCTTTCGCTGGAAACAGTGGCGGAAGTTTTCGGTTATTCACCTTCATATCTGTCCCGCATGTTTCAGAAATATGCCCGAATCAATTATAAGACGTTCCTTCAAGACGTCCGGGTAGAGTATGGATTTCAGGAGCTGGCCAATACGGATCATACGATCGGAGAAATCGCTATGAAGCATGGATTCCCGAACCAGAAAGCATTTACAAGGGAATTTCGGAAAAAGTATGGATTGCTTCCAAGCGAATATCGAAAAAGACAAAAAAGTGCCAAAGATTAGCTAAAATATTGGTGGAAAAGGATAAAAAAGAACTGCTATAATCAGTTTAACCGAGGAAAATCTGAAAGGGGAGAAAGAAAAGATGAGTCTGGACATGAATATGCCAAAAGTGAAACTGGGAATCGTTGCGGTGAGCAGGGACTGCTTTCCGGAGAGCCTTTCCGTGACAAGACGGGCAAACCTGGTAAAAGCCTATTCGGAAAAATATGATCCGGAAGATATTTATGAGTGCCCGGTGTGCATCGTGGAAAGCGAGATCCACATGGTACAGGCGTTGGAGGATATCAAACGGGCAGGGTGTAATGCTCTTTGCGTATATCTTGGAAATTTTGGCCCGGAAATCTCCGAGACCCTGCTTGCAAAACATTTCGACGGGCCGACCATGTTTGTGGCAGCGGCAGAGGAAACGGGAAGCGACCTCTGTCAGGGAAGAGGAGATGCATACTGCGGAATGCTGAACGCAAGTTATAATCTGGCGCTTCGCAATGTGAAGGCGTACATTCCGGAGTATCCGGTCGGAGATGCCGGGGACTGTGCGGACATGATCCATGAATTTCTGCCGATTGCAAGAGCTGTGATTGCTGTTCGAAATCTGAAGATCATCAGCTTCGGACCGCGTCCGCTGAATTTTCTCGCATGCAATGCCCCGATTAAGCAGCTCTATAACCTTGGCGTGGAGATTGAGGAAAATTCCGAACTGGATCTTTTTGAAGCCTTTCACAAACATGAGGGAGACGAACGGATTTTGGACATTGTAAAAGAAATGGAGGAAGAACTCGGAGAAGGCAACAAAAAACCGGAAATTCTCGCCAGGCTTGCCCAGTACGAGCTGACATTAAAGGACTGGATCCGGGATCATAAAGGATACAGAAAATATGTGGCCGTGGCAGGAAAATGCTGGCCGGCCTTTCAGACCCAGTTCGGATTTGTACCTTGCTATGTCAACAGCCGCCTGACCGCCCAGGGCATTCCGGTATCCTGTGAAGTCGACATTTACGGAGCCCTCAGCGAATATATCGGAACTGTCGTAAGCCAGGACGCCGTGACGCTTCTCGACATTAACAACACCGTGCCAAAAGATCTGTACGAAGCAAAGATCAAAGGCAGATACGATTACACCCTCAAAGATACATTCATGGGATTCCACTGTGGCAATACCGCATCCGGAAAACTCGTCTCCTGCGAGATGAAATATCAGATGATTATGGCAAGAACACTTCCGGAAGAAGTCACACAGGGAACACTGGAAGGAAACATTGTGCCAGGAGACATCACATTCTATCGTCTCCAGAGCACTGCAGACAACAAACTGCGCGCCTACATCGCACAAGGCGAAGTCCTTCCGGTGCCGGCCGGATCCTTTGGGTCTATTGGAATCTTTGCGATTCCTGAGATGGGAAGATTCTACCGCCACGTACTCATCGAAGGCAATTATCCGCACCACGGAGCAGTCGCATTCGGACATTACGGAAAAGAACTGTTCGAAGTATTCAAATACATCGGTGTAGATGCCGGTGAAATCGGCTATAACCAGCCAAAAAACGTAAGATACAAAACAGAAAACCCATTTTACTAAACATAGTTGTTTAACGGGGACGTGTACCTTTGCATCGGTACCTGTCCCCAAAGAAAGTCAAGAAGGAGGAAGAGTCTATGTTATATATAGGAGTGGATCTGGGAACGTCGGCGGTCAAACTTTTGCTGATGGACAGCCAGGGTGCGATCCGGAAGATCGTATCGAAGAA
>CAJFMZ010000162.1 GCA_904393575.1 uncultured Sellimonas sp.
CGAATCGGCAGAAGAAAAGCCAAGAACACTTCCGCCCAGGTTTAACATGGCAGCTTCATGACTTAAACGGGTACGGGTACTTGGCTCATAAAACAATGTGGCTAATTTTTTTCCTGCACAGGCATGTGCGTATTTCGCTGGATTTCGTTCGATATCATTGGCAAGGTCTAAAAGCTTGTCCAGTTCCTCCACAGAAAAGTCCAGCGGACTCATTAAATGTCTCATATAACATCCTCCTCTTGCTACCTAGCTCTTTTAATAATATAATAAAATGATCTGGTTTTCAACAGCCAAATGAAATATGAACGTAGATTTTGCGGAAGAAATGTATTATAATATGGAAGAGTTTAAGCGAAGGAGGAAGCAGATGGCATCGTTAGAGGAACTGCGCGGTGAGCTGGATTGTCTGGATGAGCAGATCATCGCTTTATATGAAAAACGGATGGAAGTCTGTTCGCAGGTAGCAGACTATAAGATCGCAAATGGAAGGAAGGTGTATGACCGGGCAAGGGAACAGGATAAGCTCCAGAAGTCAGCGGCACTTGCACACAGCAAAGAAAATGCGAAAGGTATACAGGAGCTCTTTACCCTTCTGATGTCTCTGAGCAGAAAACTTCAGTATCAGAAACTGTCCGCCTGCGGGACGACAGGACGGCTCCCATTTATCAAAGTAAAGGAGCTGGACGTCAGAAACGCCAGGATCGTGTTTCAGGGTGTGGAAGGAGCTTATAGCGAGGCGGCGTTGAAGCAGTATTTCGGAAAGGAAGCGGGATCTTACCATGTCCGTACCTGGAAAGACGCGATGGATGCGATTGAGGACGGAGCCGCGGATTTTGCGGTCCTGCCGATTGAGAATTCCTCCGCAGGAGCAGTCAATGAGGTGTATGATCTGCTTGTGGAATATGAAAATTACATTGTCGGCGAGACGGTACTTCCCGTCTGCCATGTGCTTGCAGGACCGAAGGGAAGTAAAGAGTCGGAAATCACGAGAGTGTACTCGCACCCTCAGGGGCTGATGCAGTGCGAGAAGTATCTGTACGATCATCCGTCAATCGAAAAGATCAGTGTTCCCAATACTGCTGTGGCGGCACAGAAAGTAGTGGAAGAGCAGGATCTGCATCATGCGGCGATTTGCAGCGCCTATGCGGCTTCTCTGTACGGACTGGAAATTCTGCGGGAACAGGTCAATGACAACCGACACAATTCTACCCGCTTTATCATTGTTACAAATCAGAAGATTTTTCTGGAAAATGCGCGGAAGATCAGCATTTGTTTTGAACTTCCTCACGAGAGCGGGTCGTTGTACCAGATGCTGTCTCACTTCATCTACAACGATCTGAATATGACAAAAATTGAGTCGCGCCCGATTGAGGACAGACCATGGGAATACCGATTTTTTGTCGATTTTGAGGGAAATCTCGCTGACGGAGGCGTGAAAAATGCGATCCGTGGACTGCGGGAAGAGACAAAAAGCATGAAAATACTTGGAAATTATTAACTAAGAGAAGGAAGAGAAGATGCACACAAACGAACTGATGATTTACAGAAACATGGAATATGGAAACATTCTCCAGGACATGACATTTCTGATAGAACATGAAGGAAGCGGATACTACAATCAGGAGGATCTGAAAAGCCTGTTCTTCGAATGTGTCAATAAGATTCTGGAGCTCTCTGAACAGCACGGACTGGAGGGAAATCTCTGGCATACGTACCTGACTTTTCTGCTTGTCAATGATGAAAATGCCTATAGCACGGCATGTGAGATCCGCGGGGAAGTGGAAGGCAGCATCAATGATGCGGCACTCCATGATTTTGCCATTATGAAAGAACTTTTTGACTATGATATTAAAAGTCTGGGAGAATCCTTTGGAACACAGGCCCATCGGATTTTGTTTGACTATCAGGGAACGAAGCAGGAAGGGCATGTCTATAACAGGAGGGTAAGGGACAGAATCTGTAATCTTGCCGTTCATCTGGCAGATACTTCCTCGCCGGAAGAATTCAAGACGGTGATGACCCAGTTTTATAAGGAATTTGGAGTGGGAAAATTCGGACTTCACAAAGCGTTCCGTGTAGAGCATACGGAGAATGGAGCCAGAATCGTACCTATCACGAAGATTGCCCATGTCAGACTGGATGATCTGGTGGGATATGAGATCCCGAAGAAGAAGCTGATTGAAAATACGGAGGCGTTTGTGCGCGGCAGGAAGGCAAACAACTGTCTCCTGTTTGGAGATGCGGGAACCGGAAAATCGACCTCCATCAAGGCCATATTAAATCAATATTATGAAGAAGGCCTGCGCATGATCGAGGTGTACAAGCATCAGTTTCAGGATCTGAATGATATCATCGCACAGATTAAAAACCGGAATTACAAGTTTATCATTTATATGGATGATCTTTCGTTTGAAGAGTTTGAAATTGAGTATAAGTATCTGAAAGCTGTGATTGAGGGCGGACTGGAACGGAAACCGGATAACGTCCTGATTTATGCCACATCGAACCGCAGACACCTCGTAAGAGAACAGTGGAGTGATAAAAGCGACAGAAGAGATGATGATCTCCACACATCAGATACCGTACAGGAGAAGCTGTCTTTAGTTGCGAGGTTTGGAGTGTCGATTTATTTTGGCGGACCGGACAAAAAAGAATTTCAGAATATTGTGCTGGAACTGGCGAAGAGAAACAAGATTCAGATGGAGGACAACGAGCTTCTGCTACTGGCCAATCAGTGGGAGATGACCCATGGCGGAAGATCGGGAAGGACAGCACAGCAGTTTATCGATTATCTTTTAGGAAAAGCATAAGAAAAAAGAAAGAGAGGAACACACAATGAAAAAAGAGGATGTAAAATATGGGGCTTATGTGCAGATTCTAAAGGAAGAACTGGTGCCGGCAATGGGATGTACGGAGCCGATCGCACTGGCTTATGCGGCGGCAAAGGCAAGGGAAGTCCTGGGAGAAATGCCGGATAAAGTGCGGATCGGCGCCAGCGGAAGTATCATTAAAAACGTCAAGTCCGTCATCGTGCCGAATACGGATCATCTCAAAGGAATTCCTGCGGCAGCGGCGGCAGGAATCATTGCGGGGAAGCCGGAAAAAGAGCTGGAAGTGATTGCGGAGGTTTCAAAAGACCAGATTGAAGAAATGAAAGCGTTCCTTCAGAATGCGGACATCTCCGTAGAATACGTGGATAACGGCATTACCTTTGATATCATTGTGACAGAGACAAAAGGGGAAGCAAGTGCGACCGTAAGAATCGCAAATTATCATACGAATATCGTTCTGATTGAAAAGGATGGAAAGGTACTCTATGAAGAGAAAGTAGAAGGAGAAAAAGAAGAAGGACTGACAGACCGGTCTCTTCTGAATATGAGGGATATCCTGGATTTTGCGAATACTGTCGATATCGAGGACGTCAAAGAAGTCATCGGCCGTCAGATCCGGTATAATACCGCCATTGCGCAGGAGGGGCTGAGAGGAGATTACGGTGCCAATATCGGAAGCGTGCTGCTGAAAATGGAAGGGGATAATATCCGTATCCGTGCCAAAGCGATGGCTGCGGCCGGCTCTGATGCCCGGATGAACGGGTGTGAACTCCCGGTTATCATCAATTCCGGAAGCGGAAACCAGGGGATGACCTGTTCCCTTCCGGTGATCGAATATGCCAAGGAGCTGAATTCCGGAGAAGAGAAACTGTACAGAGCGCTGACCCTGTCCAACCTGGTGGCAATTCATCAGAAGACAGGAATCGGCCGTCTGTCCGCCTACTGTGGCGCTGTCTGCGCGGGTGCGGCAGCAGGAGCCGGAATCGCTTATCTGCAGGGAGGCGGATATGAGGAGATCTCTCATACGGTTGTCAATGCGCTTGCGATTGTATCCGGGATCGTATGTGACGGAGCAAAGGCATCCTGCGCAGCAAAGATTGCCTCTTCAGTGGAAGCAGGAATCCTTGGATACAACATGTATAAATGCGGACAGCAGTTCTATGCAGGGGACGGAATTGTGACAAAAGGTGTAGACGAGACCATCAGAAATATCGGACGTCTCGGAAAAGAAGGCATGAGAGAGACGAATGAGGAAATCATTGACATTATGGTCGGTGAAGGATGTAAATAGACGAAAGCAGGTGAGCAGATGCCGGCCTTTTTTGAAGATATTGAGGCATTCCGCGGAGATGGGAGCCGGAACGAAAAAGGAGAAACTCTGGAAGAGTTTCTGGAACATTATGACCCGTATCGGTATAAAAATCCATGCTGTACAGTAGATATGGCAGTGTTTGGGTATCCGGGAGAGAGCCCGGACAGTTCTGAGAATCTTCAGGTACTTTTGATCAGGAGAAGAAATCATCCAAGTATAGGGGACTGGGCCATGCCGGGCGGATTTGTCAATCTGTACGAGAATCTGGAAGAGTCTGCCAGGAGAGAACTCTATGAAGAGACGCATGTTCAAGGAGTCGAGACAGAGCAGATCGGAGCCTTTGGAGAGGTTCAAAGAGATCCAAGGGCGAGAGTGATTACCACTGCGTTTATGGCACTTGTCCGGCTGGAAGATGTAAAGGCAAAAGCCGGAGATGACGCAAAAGACGCGGCATGGTTTACAATCCGTATCTCCGAAGAAAGGGATGAAGAAGGAACGCTGTATCGGATGGAGCTGGAAAACCGGGAGAGAGGCATTCTCCTCAGACCGCAGGTCTGTTTCCGGACAAAAGGAACACTGATTCGAAACGAAAGCGCAGTGGTCAGGGAGCGCGGCGGTGTAGCGGCTGACCATGCAGCCATTCTTCTTACAGCCTATCTCAGACTGAGACGCAGGATGGAATACGAAACATCAAAGAAGGAGACCAGACAACATGAAATGGAATAAATTCAGATTACAGACTACCACTCAGGCGGAGGATGTTGTCAGCAGCATTCTTTCTGACCTTGGAATCGAAGGAGTGGAGATTGAAGATAAAGTACCTCTGACACAGCAGGAAAA
>CAJFMZ010000163.1 GCA_904393575.1 uncultured Sellimonas sp.
TCCCTACAAGAAGAATTATAAAGAAAAAATAAGCTCAGGGAAACATTTTCATAACGTTTTGTGCCTGAGCGAAGCGAAAGGAATGGATATAAAGATGAATATTGGGCTCATTGCACATGACTCAAAGAAGACTCTGATGCAGAATTTCTGCATCGCATACCGGGGGATTCTCAGCAGAAACGAACTGTACGCCACCGGAACGACAGGACGCCTGATCGAAGAGGTGACAAATCTGAACGTACACAAATATCTGGCAGGACCACTTGGCGGAAAGCAGCAGCTGGGGTCCCAGATTGCCCAGAATGGAATTGACGCACTGATTTTTCTGCGGGATCCGTCGAATCCGAAGCCGCATGAGCCGGATGTAAATGATGTGATCCGGCTGTGCGACACGTACAATATTCCAGTTGCAACCAATCTTGCTACGGCAGAACTGATCATTCTCGCAATCGACAGAGGCGATCTGGACTGGAGAGAAATGTATAGGTAATATACGGCAATACAGGTTATGAAGGGGTTCATGTATGAGTAATATCAGGGAAGATGAAACACAGAAAAGAAGAGAACGGATAGAAAAACACCGACAGAAGCGGGATCACAGACAGAGACAGAAAAAGAGCCACAAGAAGCAGATCGTGGCTGGGATCTGTCTGGTCCTTGCTGCCGCAGCAGGAGGAGGCGTTTATACAGTATCCCTGCAGCAGGCGGAGAAGAAGGCAGAGACCGCTTCCTATGAAAAGGCACATTACGGCGGCTCCGTATTCCGGACAGACGGACTGGCCGCTTCGGATTTGTGTGTGGCATCGGAAGACCGGGATGCCATTCAGTACAGCGGCACGACAGACGTACATGCTGCCGGACTGTTTGACCTCAGCGGGAAAGATGTGCTGTATTCCAATCAGATTCATGAGCGCCTTTATCCGGCCAGTACGACAAAAATCATGACGGCGCTCCTTGCGCTGGAGCAGGGGAATCTTTCCGACATCGTTACAGTCGGAAAGAATGCGGCAGCCTCCAGTTTTCCGGCAGATGCATCTTTGTGCGGCCTGAAGGAAGGAGATCAGATGACGCTGGAGACATTGCTCCATGGACTTCTGCTGTCTTCCGGAAATGATGCGGCAACCGCGATTGCTGAATATATTTCCGGATCGGAAGAGGCTTTTGTAGAGGAGATGAATGCGCGCGCACGGGAACTGATGGCGGTAAATACCCACTTTGTGAATCCACATGGGCTGCATGACGACAATCACTATACGACAGCGTATGATCTGTATTTGATATTTAATACTTGTATTCAGAATGAGGAGTTTTTGAAGATTATTGAATCAGACGGCTATACGGCGTCCATCACAGAAGCGGATGGAAGCGTGCGCACAGAAGAGTGGAGTCCGACCAATTATTATGCGAGAGGTATTGTGGATGCGCCGGAAGGAGTGACGGTGGTCGGCGGTAAGACCGGCACGACAGGAGAAGCAGGATACTGCCTGATCCTTCTGGACCGGAATGCGGCAGATGATCCATACATCTCCATTGTGATGGGTGCCGGATCGAGAGACATCCTCTATGAGGATATGAATGCACTTCTGGAAGGCACGCAGGGCCGTTAATTTTCGGAAAATCCGCGTATTCTTCCAAACAGGCTGATCAGATAGAGGCCGCACAGGCCGACCAGCGTGTAAATGATACGGGACAGCATCGACAGATTCCCAAAGAGATAGGCTACAAGATCGAAGCGGAATATGCCGATCAGCAGCCAGTTCAGGGCGCCTATGATGACCAGTGTCAGTGCAGTGTTATCAAACCATTTCATATATGATAATCCTCCTTTATGAATTCTTTCTTTAGTATTTCCCGAAAAAGGAAGATTATGCAGGAGAAGAAAAGGACAGTACAGATGGAAGAACAGTTATACCGATCATACAGTCAGTATCTGAAAGAAAAATACCACACAAAAGTGTATAAGCTTCCGGTCAATCTGCCGGGAACATGCCCAAACAGAGAGAACGGAAGCGGCTGTACCTTCTGCTCGGAGAAGGGAACCGGATTTGAAGCCATGAAACAAGCAGTCCCGGTTGCAGAGCAGCTGGAAAAAACAAAAGCATATATTAAAAAACGATATCATGCGGAGAAGTTTATCGCATATTTTCAAAATTATACGAACACATATTTTCCGCTTGAGACCTTTGCCTCATTCCTGAAGGAGACGGAAAAAGTGGAAGATATCGTTGAAGTATCAATTTCTACCAGGCCGGACTGTATCAGCAGCCGTTACCTGGCTTTTTTGCATGAGTGGATGCAGAGAACGGGGATTGACATTACGATAGAACTGGGGCTTCAGACCGCCAATTACCATTCCCTGCAAAAGGTAAGAAGAGGGCACGGACTTGCAGAATATATCGATGCAGTGCAGAGAATCAAAGCGTATCCGTTTGCTTTGTGCACCCATGTGATTTTAAATCTTCCGTGGGATGATCGGGAGGACGTTGCAGAGACAGCGAAGGTACTTTCTGTTCTGGACAATGATATCGTCAAGATCCATTCACTTTATCTTGCAAAGGGAACGGAACTTGCCCGGCAGTACGAAAAGGGAGAATTTCAGATCTGCAGCCTGGAGGAGTATCTGGAAAGAGTGATTTTGTTTGTACGTCTGCTGGATCCTGGGATGGTAATTGAACGCTTTTTCAGCAGAATTCCGGAGCAGGATGCGGTATTCTGCAACTGGAATACAAGCTGGTGGAAATTAAAGGATATGCTGTTAGATGAAATGAAACGGCGTGGAGTACGGCAGGGAGATTTGTATTGCTACAGAGACGGCTCACGACTCAGGAAATGGAATTAGGAGGAAGTTGATTTGGCAGCCAGAAAGAAGACCACGGATATCAGGTCATACCGCAGAAAATGGAATATAAACATCGGCGTGATTCTGTTTGCTGTAATTCTGATTTATGTTATCGTCGAAGTACTGGTATCGATCACAAATAAACCCACCGCTTATTATGAAGTGGGGGAAGGGTCGATCATCAAAAATGCATCGTATACCGGATTTGCGGTGCGCACGGAGCAGACAGTGGATGCGCCGAAAAGCGGTTATCTGAATTTTTACCAGCCGGAGGAATCCAAGATTGCCGCAGGGCAGAATGTCTGCGCGGTTTCGGATGAAAAACTGGATTTAAGCACAGGGGAGGAAGACGGCGGAGAAAGCCAGCTCACAGAGGAGGAGCAGAACCAGCTGCTGTCTTCGGTCCGGACCTTTGTAAATAATTATCAGGAGTCTTCTTTTTCTGAGACCTATTCTTTAAAAAGTACAATCCAAAACGTATTTGACCGAAAAACCGATCAGAACAGGATATCCAGAATGGATACGGCGCTGGGAGAGCAGGAGGAAGGAAGCTATCAGGACTGTACCAGTCAGACGGATGGAATTCTTGTCTATGAGGTAGACGGTTATGAGGGAGTGACAACCGACCAGGTCACAGACAAGAATTTTGATAAAAGCAGCTACGCACAGACAGAAGCAGGGGACAACCGCAAAGTCAGCAAAGGTGACAGCATGTACAAGCTTGTCACAGGAGAAGAATGGTATCTGGTAGTCAGGATGGATGCGGATACCGCAGAGCAGCTCCTGAAACGCAGCAGCGTGACGATCCGTTTTCTGAAAGACGATGAGGAGATGACGGCAGGACTTCAGATGGAAAAGAAAAGTGACGATGTGTATTATGCGTATCTGACCTTGGACAGCGCAATGATCCGGTATGCATCGGACCGCTATCTGGATATTGAAATTCTGATTGAAAACGCACGGGGACTCAAGATTCCAAAATCCGCAGTGGTGAAAAAGGACTGTTACGAGGTTCCGACAGAATATATTGTCAAGAATGGAGAGACAGGCGAACAGGGTGTGCTGATCTATCAGAATGGCAAAACCAGCTTTCAGGCGGCGGATGTCTACTATACGGATACGGAGAAAAACATGACATGCATTGAGGCGGAAGGAATACCGGCCGGTACGGTCATTCAGATGCAGGACTCCAATAATACCAGAACACTTTCGGAGACAGTCAGCCAGGCTGGCGTCTATGAGGCAGGCAGCGGATATGCCGTCTTTACTTCGATCGATATCGAAGCGGAAAATGAAGAGTATTATATCACGGGCAGCGGAAGCAGTAATCAGCTGTCCAATTACGATAGAATTGTCCTGAATGCAGATTCAGTAAAGGATGACGAGATTCTTGTATAACAAAATCAGAAAGGAAGTAAGAGTAATGGAAACATGTTATGAGCCAGGAATCGTTACGGAAAATCTTAAGATTGTGGAAGAGCGGATCGAGAACGCCTGCAGGAGAAGCGGGCGGAACCGGGAGGATGTTACATTGATTGCTGTCAGCAAGACGAAGCCGGTTTCCATGATCCAGGAGGCATACGATGCAGGAATCCGGGTGTTTGGAGAAAATAAAGTACAGGAGCTGACGGAAAAGTACGGGGAACTTCCGTCTGATATTCAGTGGCATATGATCGGTCATCTGCAAAGAAACAAGGTCAAATATATCATTGACAAAGCTGCACTGATTCACTCGGTGGACTCGATTCGACTGTTGGAGACGATTGATAAGGAAGCGGCGAAAAAGCAGATGACGGCAAAAGTGCTTCTGGAAGTGAATATGGCAAAAGAAGATACGAAGTTTGGGTTGATGCCGGAAGAAGTCATGGGGTTTATCGATAAAGTACCGGAGTTCAAACACGTCTCTGTAGAAGGCTTGATGACCATTGCACCTAACACGGATGACCCGGAAACGAATCGACAATTTTTTTCAGCACTTCGAAAATTATCTGTTGACATTGCAGACAAAAACATTGATAATATCCATATGGGCGTACTTTCTATGGGTATGACCAATGATTATGAAGTAGCGATTGAAGAA
>CAJFMZ010000164.1 GCA_904393575.1 uncultured Sellimonas sp.
CCATCACCCCTACGATTTCTCTCACCGTTTCCTTCTGCTTCTCTTCCAGGCCGGCCAGTTCCTCTGCATAACTGTTCAGGAAATCATAGATGGATCCCTGCATCAGAGAATACAAGAAGCATTCCTTTGCCTTTGCGCTCATGTTTTCAAACTTCCGAAAAGCCAGAATCCTTTCTTTGAAAGGCTGATAGGTGTCCTGATAGAGCAGTTCGAAATGTCCATGACCTTTCATCGTCTCCAGAATATCCCCGTCATCCGGATCATTCTCATTCTGCAGTACTTCCGCCAGCAACATTTTCAGATACCTGGTCCTTTTGTAAGAAAAATCATAAGTAGAATTCCAGTCCAGCTGAGCCTGATACGATTTCCGGGAAAATGCCAGAAAAGCCCGGTACTCCAGCCTGTTCTCAAATTCGGCATAGGTTACGTTATATTTGTCATACAGGTCCCGGTCGTACACTGCTCCCATCACACAGGAATAAACCGTCCATTTATATGCATTGTTTCCGCAAGTCTGGTCAAATTCCAGCAATACCTGCCGCTCCGGATATACTGACAAAATCCGGCTGCAATCCCATTTCAGCCTGGAGACTGTCTCTTCCTCCGGCAGCAGCTCTCCCTTCTTCGCGATCAGGTCTTCCTCATCTGCAAAAATCATTTTCAATACAGACAGAACTTCTCTGTCACCGTATGGCAGATTCTTCTCCTCCATCCCGCCAATCAGTCTCATCGTTTCCTCAAGACTGCTGCCTGCAAGATAATTCTGGAACAGCTGCCGGAATACATACTTTTTGTCCGCACTGCTCTGACTCATTTTCCCAATGTCCGCCATATTCAGATCCATCTTCAGAAGTTCCAGGAGAGAATAATACACTTTTTCTCCTGTCCGGCTGCCTGTATTTAAACAGTATTCTTTGAATTTCTCCGCAGTACTGCCGTACGTCTGATACCATAAATTCTGTTCCAGCACTCTTCTTCGGACATCTGGAATTTTCAGGTATTCCAGCAGTTCCTGGACAAATGCCTGGTCTGTTCCTTCCATGATATAGAGATAGCAGTACGGAAGAAAATTCATAGGCAGCTCCGAAAATCCACTGTTCCGGATTACATTGCGTACTGCCGTTCCAAACTGTTCCTGCCCGATATAACCAATCTTTCTGCGCAGTACCATATCACAGACACAGATCAGCCAGGAATTGTCCGATGGAAACTTCAAAAGCTGTCCCAAAAACTTCAGCCATACATCCTTGTCCAGCGGTCGGTTCATGATGGCATCATAAAATCTGGAAAATGGATGAATCGCCCGTTTTCCCGGCGTCTTTGGAACCGGCACCTTCCCGGTCCATTTCAGAAAATCAATCAACGAATCCTGACACAGCGTCTTTAAGGACAGTTCGATCACATCATAATAGGTATTGATTTTTCCAATATACCTCTCAACCAGTCTCCGGAACTGCATGTATAATCTCGCCATCCCGGTTTCTATACTCTGGTGACAGAGCACGTACAGATAGATGGCCTGTGTGTAGTCACAGCGGTGGCAGTAGAGTGCTATCAGCGGTACCGCTCCAAAATGTCCCACAGTCTTCAAGGATTCCAAAAGCAGCTCAATCGCATCCTGTTCCGTAAATGAATCACTGAAAATGGAATATGCCTTTTCCTCCAGTCCGTTCACCCGGAAGTTTTCAGTCAGTATTCTGATCAGAAGCGTCAGTCTCTCCCTTTTTTCAATCTGCTGATTCCTCTGAAGATAAAACAGCGCCTCAGAATACTGCTGCATCTGAACCAGAGAGTCAATGTACTGTTTTATCAACTCCCTGGGCATTCGGCTGTCCATCTGGTCATACCCGATCTTCCGGAACAGTCTCACATAAGCCTCATACGCCATCTCTTCCCATAGTTCTTTAAGGTACGCAGCGACTTCCTCCCCATCCATCTCTGTCTCACAGAACCGTTTTTCCTGCCAATCCGCATACTGGTTCTGAAGCTGTCTTTCATGAAACGGATCCAGTCGGTAAATCCGGAACAGTTTCGCAAAATCAGCTTTGTTCTCATCTGTCAGATGTTCATAAGGCATAACGGCCTTCTGAAATATCCGGTCGGAATTCTTCTCCCACTCTCCTTCCTTCTGTAACCGGAACGTGTCAGCCTCCTTCTCCGTCCACGGCTTGTTCATGACATAAGAAGCAAGGGCGTACATAGAAGGCTCTTTCTCCGCCTTCTCCTGAATCTTTTCAAAACAATTCACAAGTTTTTCGTACTTCTTTCCCCGCCCAAATTTTTCTTTGGAATGGTAACAGAGGATCTCGTCCGCTGAAAGGTAGCTGTCATATACGATCAACCAGGACAAAATCCGGAATACTTCCTCCGGGAATTCCTTGTCCCTCTCCTTCTCCCATAACAGTTCCATCGTCTTTTCCAGCAGCATTTTATTTGGAGATGCCTTCAGAAACTCCTGAAACTTTTCCTCCGTCCATGCTTCCGGCTCCTCATACAGAGTAAGCATCTTCCCATCTACAGACTCGCATAAAGGATCCATCTTCTTCATGACCTTCTTCAGTTCATCCATACAGTTATGCTCGATAAAAACCGAGATGATTTTTCTTCTGGCAGACTGATTCAGTCTGCTGAGAGGATAGATATACTGATCCAAGACCTCCAGAAATTCCGGAAATCCATATAAGATCAAAGACTGATCAATCCTTGACTCCCACAGAGACAGGCGCAGCTCTTTCACGATCTTAGTATACTCATCGATGCACTTTTGTACTTCCCGCTCCTCAGGATGAATAAATATACGGATGACAAAAAAATCCGGAGTCAACATATTTTCACACATTCCAAATCTTGCTGTCATTCCGGAATATCCCTCATTTTTCCTTGTGGACTGCCCAATCTGATTTAAAAGGATCGCCGTCAACCCCAGATCCAAAGAGGGATGAAGACTTGCCAGCGCAGTCTGGGCGCATCCCTCAAGCATCAGCGGATCATAACCATCCGTTCTTTTCCATTTGGCAATAAAGTCACGAGGCGTCACACTCTCTATCAGTTCCCTCTGAAACAAATTTAAAGTCACCTGACGGTTTTGTCCCGGATACAGAAGGCGCTCCGCGCAGCAAAGGGCCTGCTCCATGTAGGAAACCGGCAGACTGTCAGGCCTTGTTCTCTTCATCAGATCCGAAGAAAGAAACTCTGCATACTTCTTCTCCTCAAAAAGACCATCAAGCTCCGAAAAATCCGTTTCTTTGTTTTCCGGCTGCTTTTCCTCTTCCTGTGGACTTTCATCCTGATCCGAAAACAGAATCCGCTCCTTCCCATTGGTCCCCTCAATCGTAAACTCCGGGAACTCTGCCTGCATCCACCGTTTTAATCCCTGTTTTCCAAACAGATCCTCTTTTTTCAATCCATGCTTCTTTAATGTATACATTAAAGTACTGAGTATAACGGATCCATGCTTCTGAATTTCTGATGAAATGATATGGACGATCTTCTCTCTTTCCTGTTGTGTCATATGGCATTTCCTCTTTCTATGTATCTTCTGCTAGTCTTACAGTATCTATTTTCCGGTCCGGATTCTCGCTTCCACATCCTTGAAGGAACGGATGCCGGATACCGATCCGTACTGTTCCACCACACAGGAGGCGGTCGCACTTCCGAATCCTGCACAGGTCACCGCATCCCATCCTCTGGACACGCCATAGAGAAAGCCGGCGGCAAAAGAATCGCCCGCACCGGTCGTGTCCACACATGTCTGCACCGGAACGGCAGGAACCTTCTGCAATCCCATGCGGTCCGCAACAATACAGCCCTTCGCACCGCATTTCACAACTGCCGTCTTCACCCCTTTTTCCACCAGCCTCCTGGCATTCTCGCAAGGATCCTGCACTCCTGTCAGCATTGCAATCTCTTCTTCATTCGGAAACAGGTAGTCTATAAACGGAAGAATCTCCCGGATATCCTCCAGTGTTTCTCCCTGCTTTGCCTTCGTCATATCGACCGCCAGAATCCGATCTTCCTTTTTAATCCTGGCAAACAACCGCTCCATACTTTCTATCGTAAAAAGCGGCGATACAAACATACTGGCAAAGCTGACGATTTTCGCCGCTCTATCCAGATAAGGTTCCACATCTTCCAGAGCAAGCTTTCTCAAACTGCTGTGAGGATTCGTCAGAAAATGGCGTTCGCCGTCATGATCCACCAGAACAATATTGATGCCCGTCTGCAGACGTTCCTCGATCGTCACGCTTTCTGTCGAAAGATGATTTTCTTCCATATAATTGAATACCCGTTTCCCGGCCTCATCGCTTCCGATCTTTGTAATCAGCTGAACCCTGGCACCAAGTCTTGAAAGAATCACCGCTTCATTGAGGGCGTCACCTCCAAACGACATCTGAATCGTATCCATCGGCTGGGACCCTGTTTCAAAAACCTGTCTGCCCGCATGGGCAGCCAGAACATCTATAATTGCCGCTCCAATCACGGTAATATCATACACGTTGCATCTCTCCTTCTTGGACGGTTTGCATCGCACGCCGCACCGGCCTGCCAAGCTATCGTTCGGTCCTTTTGGTATTGATTATACACCGAAATGTATCATTAATAAATAAAAAGCCAATGCCTTTGACCGGACATCCAGTCAAAAACATCAGCTCTTTTCTAGTACAGATGTTTCCCTTTATATTTTTCACGGGTCGCCATACCGCCCCGGATATGACGCTCGGATTTATTCAGATCCAGTACCTTTCTCGCTTCACCGGCAAGCTGGGGGTTGATCTGCCGGAGGCGCTCGGTGACATCTTTATGTATGGTACTCTTACTCACTCCGAACTCTTTTGCCGTCTGCCTCACTGTTGCATTATGATCAATGATGTAATGCGCGATCTCTACCGCCCTCTCCTCGATATATTCCTTC
>CAJFMZ010000165.1 GCA_904393575.1 uncultured Sellimonas sp.
GAACATGAGCTATATAGTTGAGACGTTAGGGCGTCTTGTAGAGCAGACGGCATTTCTGAACCTGACGGTTGGCAACCTGATCATGATTGCAGTTGCATGTGTTTTCCTGTATCTTGCGATCAACAGAGGGTTTGAACCGCTTCTTCTCGTTCCGATTGCTTTTGGGATGCTCCTTGTAAATATCTATCCGGACATTATGCTTTCCTTCGAAGATGCGGAGAATGGCACCGGCGGACTTTTATATTATTTCTATAAACTGGACGAGTGGTCCATCCTTCCGTCCCTGATTTTCATGGGCGTAGGAGCGATGACAGACTTCCGCCCGCTGATTGCAAACCCGAAGAGCTTCCTGATGGGGGCGGCTGCGCAGTTCGGTATTTTCGCGGCTTATCTGGGAGCCATGGCAATGGGATTTTCCGACAAGGCAGCTGCGGCGATTGCCATCATCGGAGGAGCTGACGGACCGACATCGATCTTCCTGTGCGGAAAACTGCAGCAGACAGCGCTGCTGGGACCGATTGCGGTGGCAGCCTATTCCTACATGGCGCTGGTTCCGATTATCCAGCCGCCGATCATGAAACTTTTGACAACGGAAAAAGAACGGAAAATCAAAATGGAACAGCTTCGTCCGGTATCCAAGCTGGAAGCGATTCTCTTCCCGATCATTGTTACCGTGGTTGTTTGCCTGATTCTTCCAACAACAGCACCGCTTGTAGGTATGCTGATGCTTGGAAATCTCTTCCGTGAATCCGGAGTAGTTAGACAGCTGACAGAGACTGCATCCAATGCGCTGATGTATATCGTCGTTATTCTGCTCGGAACATCCGTAGGTGCTACGACAAGCGCGGAAGCATTTTTGAACATGGATACCATCAAAATCGTGATTCTGGGACTGATCGCATTTGCCTTTGGTACTGCGGCAGGCGTACTGCTTGGAAAAGTCATGTGCTACGCGACCGGCGGCAAGGTCAATCCGTTGATTGGTTCCGCAGGTGTATCTGCCGTGCCAATGGCGGCCAGAGTTTCACAGAAGGTCGGATCAGAAGCGGACCCGACGAACTTCCTGCTGATGCATGCGATGGGACCAAACGTAGCAGGAGTCATCGGAACAGCCGTTGTGGCAGGAACCTTTATGGCGATATTCGGTGTGAAATAAGTTCGAGGAGGAGATTGAAATGGCAGAGAAAAAACCAATTAAAATAACAGAGACGATTCTGCGTGACGCACATCAGTCCCTGATCGCAACAAGAATGACGACCGAGCAGATGATGCCGATCGTAGAAAAACTGGACAAAGTCGGATATCATTCGGTAGAATGCTGGGGCGGAGCAACCTTCGACGCATCCCTTCGTTTCCTGAAGGAAGATCCATGGGACAGACTCCGTAAATTCCGTGACGGATTCAAAAACACAAAACTGCAGATGCTGTTCCGCGGGCAGAATATCCTCGGATACCGCCCGTACGGAGACGATGTGGTAGAGTATTTTGTACAGAAATCCGTTGCCAATGGAATCGATATTATCCGTATCTTTGACTGCCTGAATGACCTGCGCAATCTTCAGACAGCAGTCAAAGCGGCAAACAAAGAAAAAGCTCACGCACAGGTAGCACTCTCCTACACCATCGGAGACGCCTACACACTGGACTACTGGGTAAAGAAAGCAAAAGAAATCGAAGAAATGGGAGCAGATTCCATCTGCATCAAAGATATGGCAGGACTGCTGCTTCCATATAAGGCAACCGAACTGGTGACAGCATTAAAAGAAGCAACCAGTCTCCCGATCCAGCTCCACACCCATTACACATCCGGAGTCGCTTCCATGACATACTTAAAGGCAGTGGAAGCAGGAGTAGACGTGATCGATACGGCAATGTCACCGTTTGCCCTTGGCACATCCCAGCCGGCAACCGAAGTGATGGTGGAAACATTTAAAGGCACACCATACGATACCGGATTTGACCAGAAACTCCTGGCTGAAATCGCAGATTACTTCCGTCCGATCCGGGACGATGCACTGGAAAGCGGCCTGCTCAATCCAAAGAACCTGGGAGTCAACATCAAGACACTCCTGTACCAGGTACCAGGAGGCATGCTCTCCAACCTGACATCCCAGTTAAAAGAACAAGGCGCAGAAGACAAATACTACGAAGTACTCGAAGAAGTACCAAGAGTCAGAAAAGACCTGGGAGAACCGCCGCTTGTCACACCATCATCCCAGATTGTGGGAACACAGGCTGTCTTTAATGTACTGATGGGAGAACGGTACAAGATCGCCACCAAAGAAACAAAAGATCTCCTAAAAGGGAAATATGGTGCGACAGTATGTCCGTTCAACGAAGACGTTAAGAAAAAATGCCTCGGCGATGAAATAGACGACTGCATCACCTGCCGCCCGGCCGATCTCATCCCGGATGAGCTGGAAACCCTCGAAAACGAGATGAAACAGTGGAAACAGCAGGATGAAGATGTACTCACCTACGCACTCTTCCCGCAGGTCGCTGTCGAATTCTTCAAATACCGCCAGGCACAGCAGACAAAAATGGACGAAAATGTCGCGGACACCAAAAACGGAAGTTATCCAGTATAGACAAAACAACTTTTTCGAAAAACAATACAAATTTTTCATTGGGGACGTGTACCGATGCATCGGTACACGTCCCCGATCATTTCATCACCCCAATTTTTCTTGTCCTCTTTTTTGTCAACAATTTTGAAATGCTTGTAATTAAAGTAAAAATGGAGTATACTGAATTAGCTATTATGGACTTTTGGAGGCGACAGTCGTGACCGGTAAAAATGAATTACTGGAGAGAATTGAGAGACAGTATGACAGGATGAGTAAGAGCCAGAAGAAGCTTGCGGATTATATTCGTTCGTCCTATGAGAAGGCGGTTTTTATGACTGCGGCCAGGTTGGGAGAGGTGGTTGGAGTCAGTGAGTCTACAGCGGTTCGTTTTGCGGTAGGCCTTGGTTATAAGGGGTATCCGCAGTTCCAGAAGGCGCTGGAGGAGCTTGTGAGTAACCGTCTGAATTCGATTCAGCGGATGGAGGTCACCTATGGGCGGATCAGTCAGTCTGAGATTCTGATGAGTGTGCTCCAGTCAGATATTGAGAAGATTAAGATGACGATGGAACATATTGATCAGAATGCCTTTGAGACGGCGGTCGATACGATCCTGAATGCGCGGAAGATCTATATCGTCGGAATCCGCAGCAGTGCCACACTTGCGAATTTCCTGGGGTTCTATCTGAATCTGATCCGGGACAATGTGGTCAGTGTGGATACCAACAGTTCCAGTGAGGTGTTTGAGCAGATTATCCGGATTACGGAGGAAGATGTGCTCATTGGAATCAGTTTTCCGAGATACTCCATGCGGACGTTAAAGGCACTGGAATTTGCAAAGAACCGGAAAGCCAGGATTATCACGTTGACAGATAGTATTCATTCTCCCATGAATCTGTATTCATCCTGTAGTCTGATTGCCCGAAGCGACATGGCTTCTATTGTAGATTCGCTGGTGGCGCCTTTGAGCGTGATCAATGCGCTGGTGGTTGCTTTATGTATGAAGAAGCAGGATGAGGTGGTGGATACCCTTGCCACGCTGGAGCAGATCTGGGATGAGTATCAGGTGTATTCCAGCGATGAGCTCAGCCCGGTCAGCGGGAAAGTGACGCTTCCGTTTTCGGACGGGGAAAAGGCGGATGACTAGAGGAGAACAGTATGGGGAAAATTGCGGTAATCGGAGGAGGCGCGGCCGGTATGATGGCTGCTGTCTTCGCCGCGAGAAATGGAAATCAGGTAGATTTATTTGAAAAAAATGAAAAATTAGGTAAAAAGATTTATATCACCGGGAAGGGCAGATGCAATCTGACCAATTCCTGCGATATGGAGGAGCTTCTGGACTCTGTTGTGACGAACAGAAAGTTTTTATACAGCAGCTTTTATGGATTTACCAACGAAGAGACGATGGAGTTTTTCGGCGAAATCGGGCTGAAGATGAAAACAGAGCGGGGAAATCGTGTGTTCCCGCAGTCGGACCACTCTTCGGATGTGATTCGGGTGCTGAGCGACGAGTTGAAGCGGCAGCATGTCCAGGTGCATCTCAATACCAAGGTTCAGAGAATCGGCACAAGAGACGGAGCGTTTTCCTGTCTGCATCTGTCTGACGGGACAGAAGTGGAGGCGGATGCCTGCATTATTGCCACTGGAGGAAACTCTTACCAGACGACAGGATCCACCGGAGATGGATATCGGTTCGCCCAGGCACTTGGACATCAGGTGACCAAAATCCGTCCGGCATTGGTGCCGATGGAGACAGGAGAGGGGTATGTAAAAGAGCTGCAGGGGCTCTCGCTTCGAAATGTGACTGTCACGATTCTGGATGGACGCAAGGTACTTTACGAAGAGTTCGGTGAAATGCTTTTTACCCATTATGGAGTGAGCGGGCCTGTGATTTTAAGTGCCAGCTCTTTTGTTGGGAAAATTCTGGAAGAGAGGCCGCTGAAGCTTCGGATTGACTTAAAGCCGGCCCTTTCACTGGAACAGCTGGATGCCAGAATCCTGAGAGATTTTGAGGAAAATAAAAACAGGCAGTTTAAAAATGCGCTGGGCAAACTTCTTCCGGCAAAGATGATTCCGGTCATTGTAGCACTGAGCAAAATTGTGCCGGAGAAGAAGATTCATGAGATTACAAAGGAAGAACGCCATGTTCTGGCATCTCTTCTGAAGGGCATGGAAATGACGCTGACCGGTCTTCGTGGATTTAATGAAGCTATCATTACCCAGGGAGGAGTCAACGTCAAGGAAGTCAATCCTGCAACGATGGAATCTAAACTTGTAAAAAATGTCTATTTTGCGGGAGAGGTTCTGGACCTGGATGCGGTGACAGGAGGAT
>CAJFMZ010000166.1 GCA_904393575.1 uncultured Sellimonas sp.
TTGCCGAGGGATGTCTTCAGTCCGGCGCGGCGCTCATCGGCGGAGAGACCGCAGAGCATCCGGGACTGATGGCGGAGGATGAGTACGATCTGGCCGGATTTGCTGTTGGAGTCTGCGACCGGAAGGACATGATCACCGGAGAGACGCTCAAGGAGGGCGATGTCCTGATCGGACTTGCTTCCACAGGCGTGCACAGCAATGGCTTTTCTCTTGTCAGAAAGGTATTTGATATGAGCCGGGAATCTCTGGAGACCTACTATGAAGAGCTTGGATGTACACTTGGAGAAGCGCTTCTTGCGCCGACCAGAATCTATGTCAAGGCACTCAAGAGTATCCGTGAGGCGGGCGTAACTGTAAAGGCATGCAGCCATATCACAGGAGGCGGTTTCTATGAGAATGTACCGCGTATGCTCAAGGAGGGGACACATGCAGTGATCCGCAAAGACAGCTACGAAGTTCCGGCCATCTTCCATATGCTGGCCAAGGAAGGTGACATCGAGGAACAGATGATGTACAATACCTTCAATATGGGAATTGGAATGGTCATTGCGGTAGAAAAAGAAGATGTGGAGGATGTGCTTGCGGCAGCGGAAAAAACCGGAGACCGGGCATATGTCATCGGCCACATTGAAGCAGGAGAAAAAGGAGTCACATTATGCTAAACGTGGTAGTTCTGGTATCTGGCGGAGGTACGAACCTGCAGGCGATTCTGGATGCAGTGCAGGATGGCAGGATTACCAATGCCAGGGTAGCCGGAGTGATCAGCAATAATAAAAAGGCCTATGCTCTTACAAGGGCGGAGCAGGCAGGAATCCCGGCCCGGTGTGTGTCGCCAAAGGACTTTGAAGACCGGGGAGCGTTTAACTGCGCTCTGATGGAGGCCATTGATTCGTTTCAGCCGGATCTGATCGTGCTTGCAGGATTTCTTGTTGTGATTCCGGCAGAGCTGATCCAAAAATATGAGAACCGGATTATCAATATCCATCCGTCTCTGATTCCGTCATTTTGCGGAACAGGGTATTATGGACTGAAGGTACATGAAGCGGCGCTTGCCCGCGGCGTCAAAATCACCGGGGCAACTGTTCATTTTGTAGATGAGGGAACCGATACGGGACCGATTATTCTTCAAAAAGCGGTGGAAGTGCTCCCGGACGACACGCCGGAAGTGCTTCAAAGACGTGTAATGGAACAGGCAGAGTGGAAGATCATGCCGGAAGCGGTCGACATGATTGCCAACGGGAAAGTGTCGGTAAAGGATGGACATGTCGTGATTCAGAAATAGAAGGCGAAGGGTATTGTGGGAGAACGGCAATACCCTTTTTCTGGTTGATACAGTAAGGAGGATGTCAAATGAAAGTAATGATTGTCGGCGGAGGCGGAAGAGAACATGCCATCGCCATGAGTATCGCAAAAAGCAGCAAGGTGGAGAAAATTTACTGCCTGCCTGGAAATGCAGGGATCGAGGAAGTGGCCGAGTGCGCACCGATCGGCCCGATGGAGTTTGAAAAGATCCGGGATTTCGCAAAGGAAAAGGGAATTGACCTTGCAGTGATTGGGATGGATGATCCACTGGTAGGCGGCCTGACAGATGTGCTGGAAGAGGCAGGCATCCGGACGTTCGGACCGAGGAAGAATGCGGCAATCCTGGAAGGAAGCAAGGCTTTCTCAAAAGACCTGATGAAAAAATATCATATTCCGACTGCGGCTTATGAAAACTTTGACAATGCAGACGAGGCCCTGGCCTATCTGGAAACGGCAAACTATCCGATCGTTCTGAAGGCGGACGGACTTGCTCTTGGAAAAGGAGTTCTGATCTGCAACAGCTTTGAGGAGGCAAAGGAAGGCGTAAAAGAGATCATGCTGGATAAAAAATTCGGCGCCTCCGGAAACACCATGGTGGTAGAAGAGTTTATGACGGGACGGGAGGTTTCCGTGCTTTCCTTTGTGGATGGAAAGACAGTCAAGACCATGACCTCCGCACAGGATCACAAGCGTGCCAAGGACGGAGATGAAGGGCTGAATACAGGCGGCATGGGAACTTTTTCGCCAAGTCCGTTCTACACAGAGGAAATCGCAAAGTACTGTGAGGAATATATCTTCCAGCCAACGGTGGATGCGATGCGGGCAGAAGGAAGAGAATTCAAAGGAATCATTTTCTTTGGCCTGATGCTCACGGAAGACGGCCCGAAGGTTCTGGAGTACAATGCCAGATTTGGAGATCCGGAAGCGCAGGTTGTGCTGCCAAGAATGAAGACCGATATCATTGACGTGATGGAAGCCTGCATTGACGGTACGCTGGATCAGGTCAACCTGGAATTCGAGGACAATGCGGCAGTCTGTGTGGTACTGGCTTCTGATGGATATCCGGTTGCCTACGAAAAGGGAATTCCGATTACCGGATTTGAAAATTTCAAAGGCAAGGATGGATATTACTGTTTCCATGCGGGAACGAAGAAAACAGAGGACGGAACCATTGTGACAAATGGAGGAAGAGTTCTTGGCATTACGGCAAAAGGAAAAGATCTCAAGGAGGCAAGAGCCAATGCCTACAAAGCGACAGAGTGGATTTCCTTTGCCAACAAATATATGCGTCATGACATCGGAAAAGCAATCGATGAGGCGTAAAATTCGATAGGAACAGACATGCAAAGGAGCAGATACAGGGCGCACTGTATCTGCTCCTTTTCGGCGTGTCTGAAAAGACTGTGGATTGCAAAAGAAGAAGGAAGAGCATATAATAAGTAAAATAACAGGAAGAAAAGGAGTAAAAACAGATGGTTTATGAAAATATACTGAAAGCGGCCGGAAATACGCCGCTGATCCAACTCCAGCATATGACCGGAGAGGAGGATGCCCGGATTTTGGTAAAATTCGAGGCAGTAAATGTAGGAGCGTCTATCAAAACGCGTACGGCTCTCGGCATGATCGAGGCAGCGGAAAAAGAAGGAAAGATCAACAAGGACACGGTGATTGTAGAGCCAACCAGCGGAAACCAGGGGATTGGATTGGCGTTGATCGGGGCAGTCAAAGGATACCGTACCATCATCATCATGCCGGATTCGGTCAGCGAGGAGCGGAGAAAACTTGTGAAACAGTACGGGGCGGAAGTGCGTCTGATTCATGACACCGGAAATATTGGAGACTGCATTCAGGAATGCCTGGAGACCGCACTTCGTATGGCCAGGGAAAATCCCCATGTCTTTGTCCCGCAGCAGTTTGAAAATAAAAATAACGTCCGTGTACATTATGAATGGACAGGACGGGAAATTCTGGATCAGGCAGACTGCCGGATCGATGGATTCTGCTCCGGAATCGGAACCGGAGGTACCATCACAGGCGTGGGAAAAGCATTAAAGGAAGCTAATCCGGATACCCTGATCTGGGCGGTGGAGCCGGAGCATGCGGCCATTTTGTCCGGAAAGGAGATTGGAACCCATGTGCAGATGGGAATTGGCGACGGACTGATTCCGAAGATCCTGGATCAGGAGATTTATGATGATATTACGATTGTAACAGACGAGGAAGCCATCCGGACCGCAAGAGAGCTTGCTGCCAAGGAAGGGCTGATGTGCGGAATTTCCAGTGGAACCAATGTGGCCGCGGCAAGGCGGATGGCAGCAAAGCTTGGAAAGGGAAAAACGGTCGTCACGATTCTTCCGGATACAGCAGAACGGTATTTCTCCACACCTCTTTTTGAAGAACAGAATTAAGAAGGGCTCTTGCATTTTCATGTCATCTGTTATACTATATGTGTAACAAACGAAAGAAAAGGGTGGAGCGATGATGAAAGAAATCATGATTGAGATTGATTTTAACAGTGATGAGGCAATCTACATGCAGCTGCGCAACCAGATCATTATGGGGATTGCGCTTTCCTCTATCCAGGACGGGGATACCCTCCCATCCGTCAGAAAGCTTTCCGAACAGATCGGTGTCAATATGCACACGGTCAACAAGGCATACACGGTACTGAAACAGGAAGGGTTTATCCAGCTTGACAGGAGAAAGGGCGCTGTGATCGCAGTCAGTGAGGATAAGCTTCACGCGCTGGAGGATATGAAGCGTCAGCTTCGTATGGTCCTTGCAAGGGGATACTGTAAGAATATTACACGGGAGGAGGTCCACGATCTGGTGGATGAAATTTTCCGTGAATACGAAACAGAGTAAAGATCAGGAGGACAGACATGGAAAATAGATATACAAGGCAGGCCCAGGAGGCACTGGATGCAGCCAGAAACTATGCGAAGGATTTCAAGCATCCGTATATCGGGACAGAACATCTGCTTTTGGGGCTGAAATCTGTATATTCCGGTGTTGCGGCCCAGGTGCTGGATATGAACGGCCTGAAAGAAGAGGAAGTAGTAAAGGTAGTAGGGGAGTTGGTCTCTACGGTGGGAGAAGCTTCCTTCTCCGGGACGCCTGTACAAAGTCCCAGGCTGAAATTTATACTGGAAGAAAGCGGAAGGATCGCCGAGCGGTTCCGCATGGAAGAAATCGGAACGGAGCATATGCTTCTGGCCATCATACAGGATGTGGACTGTGTGGCTGCCAGAATTTTGATTACCCTAAATCTGAATCTGCAGAAAGTGATGCAGGACTGCCTTACCGCAATCGGTGAGAATCCAAAGGCTTTCATGGAAAAGAACGACGGAACGGCCAAAGGAGCGGTTCTGGAACAGTACTGCACCGATCTGACTGCGCTTGCTGAGGAAGGGAAGCTGGATCCGGTAGTAGGACGGGAGAAGGAGATGCAGCGGCTGATGCAGATCTGCCGCGCTTCCTCCAGCCTTCCCGTCATTTCCCAGATGGTAAACGTGGACGGCGTGCCCATGCTGGACGGCGGTCTGGCGGATTCCGTGC
>CAJFMZ010000167.1 GCA_904393575.1 uncultured Sellimonas sp.
ACCACATAATTGATATTATGTGGTATTTTTTATTTTCCCCGCACTTTTCCTTATATCCGCAGGGCCGTCATGCGGTCCAGCTGTCTTTGATAGAGCTCTCCGGTATTGGAGGTATAGATTCGCGTGACATTCAGACTGCTGTGTCCGAGGACGTCCGCCAGGCCTGTCAGATCTTTGGTCGTCTGATAATAGACTCTGGCAAAGAGATGACGAAGGTTGTGGGGAAATATCTTCTCTCCGCTGACTCCCGCCCGCTCTTTCAGTGCTTTCATCTCACTCCAGAGATTGCTCCGGTCTTTTGGTTTTCCATTTCTGGTGATAAAAATACATCCCGAACCGATCTTCCTGGCTGCCGCATATATCAGCAGTTTTTTCCGGATGTTTCCTGTCAGGAAGATTCTCCGGTACTTTCCTTTGTTGTGTACCTCGATTCTTCCTTTCTTCACCTGTTCCACGGTAAAATATTTCAGCTCGCTGACACGGATTCCGGTGACAGCAATCGCTTCCATACATAGCGCCAGCTGTTGCTTTCCTTCTGTCTTTGCCGTCTGTACGAGCCGTTTATACTCCTGTTGGGTCAGCTCCTTTTCTTCCTGCAAAAACAGATTTTTCTGCATTTTGATCCGCCGGACTTTCAGTTCACTGTGGCCGCAGAAAGTCAAAAACTGATTCAATGCCGCCAGCATGGAATTCACGCTGTTTACCGCATAATGTTCCAAAAGCCATTCCTTGTAGGCCAGCAGCTTTGGCTTGTCCACTTTCCATCTCTGTCCAAGAAACGCAAAAAAGCAGTTCAAATCCGTCATATATTTCCGGATCGTAGCCTCCGCATGTTCTCTTTCATATAGAAACATTTCAAACTCCCGTCCTGCGGTTTTCCAAATATAAAAACAAACTTTTTCCATCATAGTCATTCCTCCTTGCACTTACTTTGTCCATTTCTTTTTTCTTCTATTAAATAAAGATGGGTTCCAGTTGAAAAAAGGTGCACATTTCCGCTGCAATTTTTTATTTTTCTGCTGTAACGTTGGGAACGTATTGAGAAAGACTCCTTCTTCCCATTCTGGGTTTGTGGTTTATTGTATTTCATATTTGTCCGCCGGCACAATCACATTAACACAAAAGAAGCGGACCACCTTTCGGTGATCCGCTTCCTGTTTCTATATTTTCTTATTCCAGCTCCCAGAGTGTGATCTCTGCGCCCAAAGCTTCGATTCCTATGCTGTCTTTTTCCGGGTAGAACCGGGTGGAGAAGACATACGCTCCGTCATTTACAAAGACTTCACAGGTCGATACATCTGTGAGAATCGTGACATTTTTCAATTGACTCATTTCCTGATACCGGATGGTTCTTCCGCCGGATGCGCTTTCTTTTGACGCATCCGTAAACCGCATTTCAAATCTTCCCTCCCGGTATTCCAGAATCAGCTCTCCTCCAAGAACCGCCCGGAAACGGTTCTCTTTGATGTTCTCCGCCAGCACCTCATAGACCGGCAGATCATCTGATACGAGAGTATCCTGTCTTTCTTCTCTCAGCTTTCTTTTTTCTTCCAGCTCTCTGACCGGCCTTTGAAGGAGGATTCCGTCTTTGACATAGAGTTCTCTTGGAATGGTAAAGCAGTGCTGCCAGCCTTCCCCGATAGTCCGGTTCGTATGAGCCGGACAGTCCGGCATTCCCATCCATCCGATCTGGATTCTCCGTCCGTCCTCCGCTTCAAAGCTCTGAGGTGCATAATAGTCAAAGCCGTAGTCCAAAAGCCGGTAGTCCAGAAGTCTGCACGGCCCCGTGACCGGTCCTTCCACCTCAAAGTATCCGGACTGGTAGACGTTTCTGTCTTCCCATTCCTTTCCGGCAAGTCCCTGTACAGACGCGCAGAGCAGCTGCTTTTCTCCTATCTGGAAATAGTCCGGACATTCCCACATATATCCAAAAGGCTCCTCTGTCGTGATCCGGTTCTGGAGCTTCCAGATACGGCCGTCATCGGAGGCAAAGAGCAGGACTTCTCCTCGATCTCCCTTTCTTCTTGCCCCCTGAATCATGTAATACCGATCGCCTTCTTTCCACACCTTCGGGTCCCGGACATGCCTGGTCACATCTTCCGGATAATCTTCATTTTTCATAAGAAGCTCTTTTCTTCCTAACTGAAATCCGTCCCGGCTCTCCACGAGAACGGTGTTGGCCTCCCGGCCTTCTGTCACATAATCAAAGTCTCCGTCCAGTTTGATATTCCCCGTATAGTAAAAGGAAATCCGGTCCCCTTCCACCAGGGCGCTTCCGGAGTATACGCCGTGACAGTCAAACGGCTGGTCCGGATAAAGCACGGTCCCCTGATACTCCCAGTGGAGCAGATCGCGGCTCGTGGAGTGTCCCCACATTTTCAGGCCGCCCTCCGCATCAAAAGGAGCATACTGGAAAAAGGCATGGTACAGTCCCTGATACTGGCAGAGCCCGTTTGGATCATTGAGCCATCCTACAGGCGGTGTCAGGTGAAGTCTTGGCCGGAAGCGGCCCTGGAAACTGTTCTGCTCCTCCACCATACGCACCAGCTTTGCAAGATCTTTTGTTAATGCATTCATGGCTTCTACTCTCCTGTTCTGATCGTCATGACAGTCGTTCCCTGATGAACCTCCTGCGGCTCTTTTGTTTCTACCTTTGCAAAACTGTCCGCATTTGTCAGGATCATCATGGTAGTCGTGTCATATCCTGCTTCCCGGATCTGATCCAGATCTGCTTCAATCAGGACATCTCCTGCGTGGACCTGATCTCCGTCCGAGACTTTCGTCGTAAATCCTTTTCCTTCCATCTTGACCGTATCGATACCTACGTGGATCAAAAGCTCTCCTCCCAGTCGGCTGGCAATGCAGACTGCGTGGCCTGTCTCATAGATGCTCACGATCTGACCGTCACAAGGCGCTACGATCTGACCGTCCGCCGGGACAACTGCTGCGGTCTTGCCGAGTACTTCTGCCGCAAAAGTCGGATCACTGACCTCCGATACCGGGATCAGCTTTCCGTTCACCGGAGTGAGAAGTTCTTCGCTTTCGACCGATTCCTTTGTCCCTTTTGTTTCTTCCAAAACGGCTGTCTCCGGAAGTGCTTCTGCCGGTTTAGCCTCTTTTGATTCCTCCGGCTTCTGATCCTTATAAAGAAGGAATGAGATGACAAAGGCAACACCTACGGCAATGGCCATTTCGATGATGTACTGTACCGGTTCATCCAGACAGAGCAGAATACCGAAGATACCGGTCACTCCGGTTCCCTTTGCTCCCAGATGGACGATAGATGCATAGAGTGCTCCACAGCCTCCTCCGATACATCCTGCGATAAATGGTTTGAAAAACCGGAGGTTGACACCGAAAATCGCCGGCTCCGTGATTCCCATAAAGGCACTTAAAGAAGACGGCAGTGCCAGGGATTTGATCTTTTTATCTCTGGATTTCAGTGCGACTGCCAGTGCCGCCGCACCCTGAGCGATATTGGCCGCACTGGCAAGCGGCAGCCAGTATGTCACTCCGTATTTGGCGATCTGTCCTAAATCGATGGCCGTGTACATCTGATGGATCCCGGTCACAACGGTCGGCGCGTAAAGGCTTCCCATGATCAGGCTTCCGATTCCAAGCGGCAGTGTAAGGAGCCACTGGATGGCGCCAAGGATGGCATTTTCCGCCCAGACAAACACCGGACCGATCACCGCAAGTGTCAGATATCCGGTCACAAATACGCTGACAAGAGGAGTCACAAACAGATCCAGCACTTCCGGAACCACTTTGTGAAGCTTCTTTTCCAGTACCGACAACAGCCAGACCGCAATTACTACCGGGATCACATGTCCCTGATAGCCTACCATGTCGATGTCATAGAGTCCGAAGAATACGGACTGGGTTGCCTGTACCCCGTCTGTCGCTACTGTGTAGGCATTCTGAAGGGACGGGTTGATCATGATCATACCGATGACCGCCCCCAGATACGGGTTGGCTCCAAATGCCTTTGCCGCGGAAAACGCGATCAGAATCTGCAGGAATGTATATGCCGTATTACTGAAAATGCTGGCAAATACATAGAATGATCCGCTGGTGTCAATATGGATAAAGCCGTTGGAATTCATAAAGTCCAGGGAATTCATGATTCCCATGAGAAATCCACTGGCAACGATGGCCGGAATAATCGGTACGAAAATATCTCCCAGAAGCTTGATGGCTCTCATAAAGAGGTTCTGCTTCTGTACCGCCGCCTCCTTGGCCTCGGCCTTGGTGCTTGCCGTCACTCCGGAAACTGCGATGAATTCGTCAAAGACTTTGTTGACGGTCCCTGTTCCAAGGATAATCTGGAGCTGTCCGGACGCCTCAAAAACGCCTTTCACTCCGTCTACATTTTCCAGGGCCGTCTTATCTGCCTTGGAATTATCTGCAATAACAAGGCGAAGCCTTGTCGCACAGTGCGCGGCCGAAACAATGTTTTTGCTTCCGCCCACGTGTTCCAGAATCTCTTCTGCTGTTTTTCTGTAATCCATGGTTCTCCTCCTTCTCTCTTTTGTGAAATCGATTTCACATCCTGCACTAATAATAACGAAAAAAGTGCCATTTGTAAATATGGCACTTTTACTGATTTTTTTCTTCTGTTTTTGTGAAATTTCAATTACTGCGGACGCTTCTGATCTATGATCTGGTATCCCAGCTTCATCTGCATCGGCACCTGCCGCCCCTCCCTGATGACGTCGATGAGCATCTCCGCAGCCTTCATTCCGCTCGTTTTATAGAAAAAGTGGACGGTTGTGATGCCATCGGACACGGCTTTCAGGAACTGATTGTCCCCAAATCCTGTCACCTGGATGTGTTCTCTTCCAGGGCTCCCGCCGCAATCGTATCTGTGGCGCAGGATATGATATCGATATCATCTTTTCCCTTCAGCAGTTGTCTAGCCTGAAGACATCCGGACTCCACGGAAAATTCCGAAATCCTGTACCTGGATTCCGGCACTGTGATCCCCGCTTCCAGAAGGCCGTCCCGAAATCCATCTTCCCTGGACTTTCCTGCCGCGCCGTCCTCTCTGGACACTCCAATGTAGGCGATCCGCTTTCCCTGGCCGGCGATCCGCTCCGCCAGCGCTTTGGCCGCGCCGTAATCATCGTGGTACACACAGTTTGCCTTCTCCGTAAACTGACCGATCACCACAATCGGCACCTTGCTGTTTTCAAAAAACTTCTCATGCTGTTTTGAGATCATCGTTCCGATCAAAATGATCCCGTCCACCGGGTAATTTTCAAAAAGCCGCATATAGTCCAGCTCCTTTTCCGAGCGGTTATTGGTCACGGCAAGCAGCATCTGAAACTGCTTTTCCGCCAGGACCTCCCCGATCCCGTCCGTCACCCTGGCAATGGATTCGGAACTGAGCTTTGGAGCCACCACTCCAATCAGCCGGGCCTTTTTCGTCCTGAGGTTCCGGGCCTGGGCCGATGGGTGATACCCGGTCTTTTCGATCACTTTCCGGATCCGCTCCTTTTTTTCTTCGCTGACATAGCCCCCGTTCAAATATCGAGAGACTGCCGCGCTTGACACCTGCGCAAGCTGCGCGATTTCTTTGATCGTCATATCACGCCCATCCTCCTTTATCCCTATCCTCTGCATGTTCCCCGTACAGGGTGAACTGATTTTTCCGGAAGGACAGCAGGCCTTCCTTTTTCAGCTTTCCAAGCACCGCTGAAAGGGCGCTCCGGTCTGCGGCCAGATAGTCGGCAAGCCCCTGCCTGTCAAAGGGAATCTCAAAGCTTTCCTTCCCCTGCCTTGCCGCCTGCTCCCCCAGATAGGACAGGACCTTCTCCCGAAGCGTCCTTCTGGACAGATGAGAAACTCTTCCCGCCAGAAAGAGATTCTTCTTCGCCAGAATCTGCATCATATTTTCCATAAGAAGCACCTGGGCTCCTGTCGGCCCCTGCCCCTTCATCATCCGTCCGTAATGAATCCAGAGAATCTCCGTGTCCTTTGCCGCGGCTACAGTCACAAGGGATGGCTCCCCCGCCGCCACAAAGGCTTCGGCAAAAATCTCTCCCGGCATTCCCTGGGCGAGAAGGGTGGTGCTGCCGCTGAACTCCTCCTTCAGAATCAGAATACATCCATTGAGCACAATTCCGAATTCTTCCGGCACCTCCCCTGCATGCAGCAGGATTTCCCCTTTCTGGTAGTTCTTCTTTCTCACCCGGATCTCCTCCAGGACAGTGCTGATTTGCGCTTCGCTCATCCCGGAGAACAAGGGACAGCCTTTGATCACTTTTATTCGCTCCATATCTCTCCTTTGTTGTAATTACAACCGACTCTTTTTTCTGAGTGTACTATTCTACAGTCAGGAAGTCAAGCCGTTTTCGGCAGAACAAAGAAGGAGGATTCTTTATGCTTAGAAAAATTATTAAGATTGATGAAGAACGCTGCACCGGCTGTGGTCTCTGTGCCGAGGCCTGTCACGAGGGTGCAATCGAAATGATAGATGGAAAAGCGAAACTGGTCCACGAGCATTACTGCGATGGCCTGGGAGACTGTCTGCCAGCCTGTCCGGCAGACGCCATTTCCTTCGAAGAACGGGAGGCCCCTGCCTATGACGCCACGGCTGTCAAAGCTGCCCAGGAAGCCAAAAAGAAAGAGCACTCCGTGCTGGCATGCGGATGTCCGGGAAGCATGGCAAAGAGCATTCCCCACCGTGTTGCGGCACCAGAAGAGGCGCCGGCCTCTTCCTGTCCTGGACAGCTCTCCCAGTGGCCTGTCCAGATCAAACTGGTACCGGAGCAGGCGCCGTATTATGAGAACGCCAACCTGCTGGTCGCTGCAGACTGTACCGCATATGCGTACGGAAATTTCCATCAGGATTTTAT
>CAJFMZ010000168.1 GCA_904393575.1 uncultured Sellimonas sp.
TCTTCCTGTATTATCATAAGGAACTGACGGACGGATTAAGAGATATTCTATGGAGTTGATGAGTATGAAAAAGAAAAAAGTCTGGACTGCGGGATGTGCAGTATTTCTGCTTCTTTTAATCTGCACAGTCCTGTCCCTCAGGATAGAGAAAATGATGCGGATTGAGGTGCAAACCGTTGGCGCCATTCAGTGCTCTGAGGAAGGAATGGAAGAGATGTATACGCTTCCGGTTTCCTGCTTCCGGGAAGAAGATTTTACAACCGCTTTTTTCAGTGTGGAAGAGCGGGAGGGACTTTTTGGGAAGGAACTTTATGTTGAAAAAGTAGAAGCATATCCGATGTGGGAAGAGGGAAATAAAGCGTATATCCTTTCTCAGTGGGTGAGAAACGATCAGGGTAAAATGAGAAAAATTGTAAATTATTCTGCGTGGCCGCTGGAGGATGGAGATGCGGTCGTGATTGCGGGGGAAGAACGATGAAAAAGACATTAGAGAGAAGGGGAAAAGAAGGACGCATTGTGTTTCTTGCAGCGGTTCTGATGATTGCAGGGATGGCGGCGGTTTACATTCTGATCGGACGCGGGATGGAAGGACAGATGGACCGGATTCCGGAGGGAGTACTTCTGAAACTGGAGGAGCCGCTGGAATCATCGGATCTGGAACAGGCAGGAACGAAAGGGTATCAGGTGAAGAGTCTGGGAGCGTCAGAAAACGGCGGACAGCTCTATCATGTGACGAGCAAAAATGAAAAACCGGTGCTGCTCAATCAGGTATCTGATTTTACAGAGAACTTATTTGGAAGGCCTTTTGACGGGGAAAGTCTGAACCTGTCTTCACATCGCAGAATGACCGGGCAGGCGGGAGTGCTTGCGTGGCTTGCTGCGATCGGTCTGGCAAGCGTGATTTTGTTGATTGTGAGCATCCGAAAACTTGGCAGGCTTCAGGAGAAGCAGTGGGGACAGGGACTGGAAGGAATCCTGATGATTGCATTCTGGCTGGTACTGGTCTATTATATTACAGGACGGCTTCAAATCCCAAGAGAATTCCTGCCGCCGGAACAGATTTTGGATCTCCGATTTTATGTCAATGGAATCCGGGACTTTTTTGTAGACAACAAATGGAGCGGACAGGCGTTATATCAAACGATCCGTGCATGTTATCTGAAAGAACTGGAAGTATACGGAAGCTGGGCGGCGTGCGCGTGGATTGGGACACTGATCATCTCTGGGTTTGCAGGGACAGAGAGCCGAAAACGAAAGAAACGAATCGAACGGACATAACAGAGGAGCGTGAAGTGCAATGCAAAACGAGGAACATACAGTCAGTCCAAAGGAGTACAAAAAGAGTCTGATTTCGCTGCATATTGCAGTCATGCTGTTTGGACTGTCTGCTGTTCTTGGACAGTTTGTGACGGCTCCGGCAGTGATTGTTGCAGGAGGGAGGGTGATCTGTTCTTCCCTCCTGCTTTTGCTGCTTTCTCTTGCAGGAAGAGCGAATTTGCGTCTGAAATACAGGAAGGATTATGGCATTGCCGTCTTTGCAGGGGCCATACTGGCAGTTCACTGGACGACCTTTTTTCAGTCTATTCAGAGCGCTTCCGTGGCAATCGGAACGATCACATTTTCTACCTTCCCGTTGTTTCTGACCTTTCTAGAGCCCCTGTTGTTCCGGGAAAAGCTGAAAATGAAAAGTGTGCTGAGTGCGGCAGTTCTGCTTGTCGGCGTCTTTATTACCGTGCCGGAATTCTCCCTGGAAAACCAGGTTACCATCGGAATCCTCTGGGGAATGGCGGCCAGCCTTTCCTATGCGGTCTTGTCTCTGGCAAACCGCTATCTTTCCCGCAGTTATGCGGCAAGGACAGTCTGTCTGTATGAGCAGGGAACCGCCGCAGTCCTCTTGCTGCCTGTCATGTTCCTTGTGAAAACAGAATGGACAACGCCAAATATTGTCGGCATTGCAGCAATCGGCTTTATCTGCACTGCATTCGCACATTCGCTCTATGTGGCGGCTCAGAGAAAAGTAAAAGCACAGACAGCCGGAATCATATCCGGCATGGAAACCGTGTACGGGATTATATATGCCTTCGCCTTTCTGGGAGAAGTACCAAGCACCAGAGAACTCATTGGCGGTGTTGTAATTCTCGGTGTCGCTCTGCTGACTTCACTGAAGTCGGAGTGAAAATTATTAGTAAGATTGTGATTAGAAAATAGCAGTGATATAATCGATATAATATATTCAGTTGATCTGGAAAAGAGGGGAGGGGAAAAGAGTGGAGTGTATTGACCTGGAACAGGGCAGAAGGAAGAAGGTAAGAAGAACATTCCTTCTGCTTAATTGTCTGTTTGAGTTTTATGCCGGGATTACAGGAGCGACCTTTGTCCTGTTCCTGTACAGCAAAGGACTGAATACGATGGAGGCCAATCTTGTAGTTGCCATGTCGCTGATTGTTTCGTTTTGTATGGAAATTCCGGCAGGGGCATTGGCTGATTCGATTGGATATGTCAGGACAACTGTTCTCAGCGGAATTTTAATGGCTGTAACGAATCTGCTGTTCCTCTTTTGCAATACGATGCCGGCTTTTCTGACCGCCCAGATCGCTTTGGGAACTGCGTGCGCGTTTGAATCTGGTACATTGGATGCCTGGGTAATCGATAATACATCCAAAGAAGAAAGCCGGACTGTCTTTATTCTGAAAAACAAAGGAATTTCTGTCATGATGATTCTTTCGGGACTGGTGGGAGGACTTATTGCAGATGTGTACATGGAAGGAATTTTTCTACTGGCATTGATTGCTGCGGTGCTTTATATTGGAATCAGTCTTACCGTTATGCCAAAGGTAGAAATGGTGGCAAAGACGCGGAATCAAAGGAAGCTGTCCGAAGCGGCTTCCGGCATTAGAAAAGTCATCAAAGACAGTGTTCAGTACTGTATGAAAGACCGGAATGTCTGGAATGTCATTCTGTTTAACAGTGTTCTGACGTTTGCATTTTCACCGGTGTTTGTATTCTGGTCGCCGGTACTGCATAGTTTTGACCGTGTCAATTATACGGTGATCGGGCTGGCATGGGTTTTGATGCGCGCTGCCATGCTCCTGGGAAATGCATTGCTGGAACGATGGAGGAAACGGTCCTTTTCGGCTCTTGCATGGATCAGTTCTCTTTGTGGAATCAGTGTATTTGCCCTGGCATATCTGCATACTTTCTGGAGTCTGCTTGCGGGCATCTTACTGTTTGAATGCTTCCTTGGGGTCATTTACCCGCTCAAAGAGACGGTGTTGAACACGGGGATCAGTAATGAGAACAGGGCCACGGTCCTGTCTTTTCATTCAATGGTAGTCAGTATTTTTAACTATGCATCTATGCTGTTGATGGGAAAGATCGCGGAAATCTGGTCCATGGAAATGACATGGCGCATCGGAGGGATTATATTGATATTGGCAGGGGCCTTTGTGATTTTAAAAACAGATAAGAATAAAGAGAGAACCCACTCGCCTGAATAAAGATTTCAGGATGAGCAGGTTCTCTTTTTTTCTCTTTGCCTTCAGACAGGAAGCTCCTTAACAGCAGCCGTGTTCCAGAGATGCCTCAAAGATGGATACATCCAGTCCAAAGTCCTCATAACCTTCCCGGATTGTCTGGATATATGCATCGGACGGGCGGCCCGGCTTTGCATCTTCTGCCATGATATAGACCATGGCGGTGATAGTTTTACCATTTTCCAGTCTCACAGGAATATCCTCTTTGTAGTAGAGAGTCGGATAGACTTCGTATTCATCCAGGCTCTTTTCGTTTTCCGGAGTAATATCCCAGAGAGCAACCGGTGTAGAGGCGCCTTCTGATTTCCGAATCGTTGCATAGATTTTTTCCGGATCCAGACCCCGGTAAATCAGTTCCCAGCCCTCCAGAGTGCCGACTGCGTAAGGAACGGCGCCTGGACAGCGTTCTTCCATCTGTTTTTTGTGCAGGTTACTTCCATAAGCTACATATAATCTCATCTTTTTTCTCCTGTTGTATGCTTGTTGATTGTTACTGGTTCCATTTTGTACTATTTCCGGACTTTTGGCAATAGATTCAGCAAAAAAAGAAAAAGTATGGAATTGATATTACAGAATGCAGTTTTAAATAGTCAGAAGTTATTTTAAGTGAAAAATTCTGAAAATAATAAAAAAGAATTGAGAAAGACTGGCTAATTGGAGCGAAATTTGATAAAATAATAATAAATTAGCGGGAGCATCCCGGAAAAAGATGGGGGATGATAATAATGCCGGGTGGCAACAAGAATCCGTTATGGAAAAGTTTTGGATATGCGTTTTCGGGCATCTGGACAGGAATCCGAAAAGAGCGGAATATGAAAATCCACTGTACAGCGTTGATTCTGGTGCTGGCCGCCGGAGCTGTTGTCAGGCTGACGGTGACAGAATGGTGCATCTGCCTGATTCTTTGTGCGATGGTAATGTCGCTGGAACTTGTCAATACGGCGGTGGAGGCGGTTGTGGATCTGGTGACAGAAGAAAAGCGACCGCTTGCGAAACTGGCCAAAGATACTGCGGCCGGGGCGGTGTTGATTGCTGCGATCGCATCTGTGATCATCGGGCTTTTGATTTTCATCCCGCATATCATACACTGGTTTTGGTGATTGCAAAAGAAAGGAGACTTACATATGGATGGATTAGGAGAAAATTTAAAAAAAGTACTGCTTGCAGGAGTAGGAGCCGTTGCGGTTACAGCAGAAAAGTCCAAGGAGCTCCTGGATGAAATGGTAAAGAAAGGGGAGCTTACGGTAGAACAGGGAAAGGTGCTCAATGAAGA
>CAJFMZ010000169.1 GCA_904393575.1 uncultured Sellimonas sp.
AGATCCAGGAACTGCTTTTTGTTTTCTGTGATTGTTTCAATTCTCATGATAACTTTCCTTTCCTGACAGTAGTAGTTATAGTTTACCACATGGATTCATGGTATACTAGTCTGGTAATGATGAATGGAAAATGAAAATCAGATACAGGAGGAAACTACATGAAGTTTATATCATGGAATGTAAACGGAATCCGTGCATGTGTGCAGAAAGGATTTCTGGATTTCTTTAGGGAGGCGGATGCAGATATTTTCTGTATTCAGGAGACAAAGATGCAGGAAGGACAGCTTGATCTGGATCTTCCGGGATATCATCAGTACTGGAATTATGCAGTGCGGAAAGGCTATTCCGGGACAGCCATTTTTACAAAGCAGGAACCGCTTTCCGTACAGTATGGAATCGGAATTGAGGAGCACGACCAGGAGGGGCGTGTGATTACTCTGGAGTTTGAAGACTTCTATTTTGTGACAGTTTATACCCCAAACTCTCAGAATGAGCTTGCGAGACTGGATTACCGGATGCAGTGGGAGACGGATTTTCTGGCGTACCTGAAACATCTGGAAGAGACAAAGCCCGTTGTGTTCTGCGGCGACTTAAATGTAGCGGCCGAGGAGATCGACCTGAAAAATCCGAAGACCAACCGGAAAAATGCCGGATTTACGGATGAGGAGCGGGACAAGTTCCGGACACTGAAAGCTGCCGGATTTATCGATACTTTCCGGTATTTCTATCCGGATCAGGAAGGCATTTATTCCTGGTGGTCCTACCGGTTCAGCGCAAGAAAGAAGAACGCAGGCTGGCGTATTGACTATTTTGTTGTGTCGGAGGCATTAAAAGACCGCCTGGAAGATGCAAAGATTCTCACGGATGTAATGGGAAGCGACCACTGTCCGGTGGAACTGGATATGAAAGGATAGGGAAGAGTGATGTTTGATTTACAGCGTTTTTTAGAAGGGCTGGATCTGCTTTACGCCTCCGGAAAGGGAAGGGAAGCGGAAGATTATCTGAAACGGGGGCTTAAGGAAGCGGCAGCCTGTGGGGATGATGGATCCATCCTTGCGATTTTAAATGAACTGATGGGATATTACCGGGCTGCCGGACGGCATGAGGAGTGTCTGCTTTGTGCCCGTCAGGCCATGGAGCTTGCGGACGAGCTTGGACTGGACGGCACCATGCAGTATGGTACGATGCTTCTCAATGCGGCCACGGGATACCGGGCCGCGGGCAGATATCAGGAGGCGGAAAGACTTTACGGGCAGGCATACGAAATTTACCGGAGATATATTTCCGGACCGGATTATCATATGGCGTCCCTTCACAATAATTTAAGTCTGCTGTACAGTGAGACAGGGAGACTTCAGGATGCCAAACGGGAACTGGAAGAGGCCATGTCCATTATTCAGAAGCTGGATGACGCGGATAGTGAAATTGCAATCACCCATACCAATCTTGGGAATCTCTGTTTCCAGATGAATCAGACGGCCGAGGGGAAAGCCCATATGGAGGAGGCGGTCCGGATGTTTGAAAAGGCGCCGGACGGAAAAGATTCTCATTATGCATCGGCACTTTCAGGTCTGGGGGAGGCGTATTTTCGCGAGGGCAATCTGGAAGCCTCGAAAGCCTGCTATGAGAAGGCGCTTCAGGAGATCGAAGCGTTTTACGGTGAGAATGAGTATTATCAGGTGACGAAGCGGAATCTGGAGCTTGTGGCGGATATGCAAAAGAGGCAGGAGGCGGCAAAGAAGAGCCGGGTCAAAGGGCTGGAGCTTGCGCGGGCCTACTACGAAACCTACGGAAAACCGATGATAGAAGAGAAGTTTCCGGAGTACCGGGACCGGATTGCGGCGGGACTGGTAGGAGAAGGATCGGAATGCCTTGGGTACGATGATGCGCTGTCTACGGATCACGATTTCGGACCGGGCTTCTGCCTGTGGCTGACGAAGAAGGACTACCGCAAAATCGGATCCAGACTTCAGGAAGCCTACGATGCGCTCCCAAAAGAGTTTATGGGATATGAAGCCAGAAATACGACGAGCCAGGCGGGCAGACGTGTAGGCGTGTTTGAGATTGGCGCATTTTTCCAGGGGCTGACAGGGTTCAAAAAGCCTCCGAAAGAAGAGGAAGAGTGGCTTTCCATTCCTCAGGAACGGCTTCGGACTGCTGTGAGTGGAGCTGTTTTTGAGGATCCGCTTGGAAAGATGACCTGGCGGTGGAATGGATTTGCCCAGGAGCCGGAGAGCGCCCGCCTGAAACGGCTGTACCGTTCTCTTGGCAGGATGGCTCAGGCAGGTCAGTATAATTTCGGACGTGCCAAAAAGAGAAACGATATGGGAGCCATGTATTTTTCCCTTTCCGAGTTTTTGAATGCGGCGGTGGAGACGGCGTATCTGCTGAATGAGACGTACATGCCGTTTTACAAATGGAAACTAAGAGGCATGGAGGAGTTTCAGTGTCTGCCGCAGATGAGGGTCTGTCTGGAAGAGTTGATGGAAAAGGAACCGACGGACAAGGATGTGGAAGAGCGGATCGAGCGGATCTGCTGCGATGTGGCCCAGGAGTTAAGAGAGCAGGGGCTTTCCGAGAGTACAGAGACCTTTCTGGAAGCACAGAAATCGGAGATCCTGAAACATCTCCTGAAAATGCAGCAGACAAAGGGAAAGGAATCAGATGAAGAAAGAACAGTTGATTGATGAAGTGGTGGAACTGGAGTGGACACAGTTTCAGAATGTTCACAACGAAGGGGGCCGGGCGTCCTGCCAGGATGATAAGGAAACCTTTCTGATCATGCGGAAAAGTCAGTTCCTTGCCTGGAAGGAAGATGTGACGGAGAGCTATCTGGAAGATCTGAAAGATGCATGGAAGGCGGGATGGAATCTTCTGACGGAGAAGTACGCCCGCATGATGGAAAGCACTGCCCCGGAACAGTATGAGACGTTCCGGGAGATTCTGCCAAAGCGAAGCAAGGAGAGGATCGCGCTCCAGGAGGAGCTGATCCGGCAGATCATCACATGGGCAGAGGAGTTTTCAGCCCGCTACCCGAATCTTGGAGGAACCGGGAGAAAGATTCACACCTCGGAAGATACGCCGTGGGATACATCTCAGGAGACTTATCTGAGAGGAGAAATCAGCACCTATTCCGACCGGACCATGGAGCGGTACGCGGCGATGATCCGGGAGATGGAGAAAAATGGAGAAAATCTGACAGAAAAGATCGTAGGATTTATGACGGCCTTTTATGGATACCACTCGCTGGAAGAAGCGGAAGAGAAAAATGGATAAGAAAGGAAAACAGAGATGTTATTGAAACGGGAAGATATGGCGGCGGCAGCCATCGATTACCAGGAGCGGCTCATGCCGGTGATGTATGAAAAAGAAGAACTGCTGGCCCGCTCGGTGATCCTTCTGAAAGGATTACGGGAGCTTGGAATTCCGATTTATCTGACGCAGCAGTACACAAGGGGGCTTGGCATGACGGTGCCGGAGATTACCGAAGCAGCCGGGACAGAAGCGTATCTGGAAAAGATCAGCTACAGTGCGGCGGAAGAACTGATCCCAAAACTGGGGGACAGAAGGACGGTGACTATCTGCGGGATTGAATCGCATATCTGTGTGCTGCAGACGGTGATTGCTCTGAAAGAAAAAGGGTATACGCCGGTGCTGGTGACGGACTGTATATCCAGCAGGAAACCGCGGGATCTGGAAATGGCCCTGGAACGTGCAAAGATGGAAGGGGCGGTTCTCACCACGTATGAGGCCCTTCTGTTTGAGATCCTCGGACAGGCCGGAACGCCGGAGGCAAGGAGAATCCAGAGATTGATTAAATAGAAACAGTTTCAGAGAGAAAAGAAAACGGGTGTATGATTGCAATAGGTAATCATACACCTGTTTCTTTTTGCCTGTTATATACGGGAGAGCTGCTTCCCTGAGGCCTCTCCCGTTGAGTTTCTTACGATCAGCTTTGCGTGCAGCAGCAGGGTTCCGATGGAAACGTCATTCATCAGACTGTCCAGTGCGTAGTAGCCGCACTTTCCGATTTCGATCCGTTCCTGGCGCACGGTCGTCATCGGCGGATACGTGTAGGCGCAGATCGGCAGATCGTCAAAGCCGATGATGCTTAAGTCATCCGGGATCCGGATTCCCATCTGCTGGCACTGAACCATGGCCGCATTGGCCAGCAGGTCATGGCTGCAGATTATGGCAGTCATGCCCATCTTGAGAAGCCGCGGCAGATGCTTTTCCAGGCACTGGCTGACATAGTAGGAGGCACCGGCATAATCGGAATCCGCCCGAAGGCCGCTCTGACGCATGGCGTAGAAAAAGGCCTTATGCCGAACCTGCATGATGTGGGAGCCAAGGGCTCCGCTTAAATATCCGATCTTTTTGTGCCCCAGAGATTTCAGATGGGAGACCGCAAGCTCCATTCCCTCGTTGTTATCCACTCCCACATAGGAAATACGGGGGTTGGACATGATATAGTTGTCATAAAGAACGGCTGGGGTGCTGCTTGTCTGGAACTCCTGCATCCAGGGATCCTGGAGTGTGAAACCAAGGACAAAGGCTCCGATATAATCGTGCTTTAGCATGAACATGTCGTAGGAGATGGACCGCTGTAACTTTTCCGTCATCGGAACGATATCCACATCAAAACCGGCAGGCTCAGCCATCTGACGAAATCCAATCACAATCTCATAGCCAAATTGATGAGGTTCTTCGTAGTCAAGATTTTCCACGAAAATGCAAAGCTTACCGCAGTCTCCAACACTGTTTTTCGTAAGGTTTCGCTAATGTCAGGAGCACCGTTGAGCGCTTTGGAGACAGTACCTTTGGATATTCCGAGCCTTTCTGCAATGTCTAAAATTGTAGCCATAATATCACCTCTTGAACATCATTTGAACACCTGAAAATACTCTTTTTTTATTATATCGGAAAAAGTGCGAAAATGCAATTCTATTTACGAAACAAAATGTGCAAAGTTTCGTAATCGATTTTTGTGGGAAATGGATAGAAAGAGTTGTGGAAACTATACAAAAAGTCGAATACAAAAATGTAAAAAACAGAGAAATGCATGATGAGAAACGCGAATCAGGGTTGACGAAAGCGATCCTCAAGGTTATAGTATTACATAACGAAACAAAACGAAACTTTTGAAAGGAGAGGGAAACGATGAAGAAAAGAGGGTTGGCGGTTCTGCTGACGATGGCGCTGGCTGCATCCATGCTCACCGGATGTCAGGGCAGCGACAGCGGATCCGGCGGCGGAAAAGAAAAGGTTCGCCTGATGGTCTGGTCGCCGTCGGAGGACCAGTCAAAGGACAGTGGAGAATGGCTGCAGACCATGTGCGAAAATTTTGCGGACGAACATCCGGAATGGGACATTACCTTTGTCTACGG
>CAJFMZ010000170.1 GCA_904393575.1 uncultured Sellimonas sp.
TCAGCTGCATCTGCATATGTATCACGAGGATCCAGAATCTTTGTATCTACACCAGGAAGTTCTGTCGGAACTTCAATGTTGAAGTACGGAATCTTCTTTGTAGGGGCTTTTAAGATATCTCCGTTTAAGATCGCATCGATAATTCCACGTGTATCTTTAATGGAGATACGTTTTCCGGTACCGTTCCATCCGGTATTGACAAGGTATGCCTTTGCACCGCTCTGTTCCATTCTCTTTACAAGCTCTTCTGCGTACTTCGTAGGATGAAGCTCCAGGAAAGCCTGTCCAAAGCATGCTGAGAAAGTCGGTGTCGGCTCGGTAATACCGCGCTCTGTTCCGGCAAGCTTCGCAGTAAATCCAGACAGGAAGTAATACTGCGTCTGTTCCGGTGTCAGAATGGAAACCGGAGGAAGCACTCCAAAGGCATCGGCGGACAGGAAGATAACTTCCTTTGCAGCCGGTGCAGCAGAAACAGGACGTACAATTTTTTCAATATGATCAATCGGATAAGATACACGTGTATTTTCTGTTACGCTCTTATCTGCAAAATCAATCTTTCCGTCCTTATCAAGAGTAACATTTTCAAGAAGCGCATTTCTCTTGATCGCATTGTAGATATCCGGCTCGGACTCTTTATCCAGGTTGATTACCTTGGCATAGCATCCACCTTCAAAATTGAAGATGCCGTTGTCATCCCAGCCATGCTCATCGTCTCCAATCAGAAGACGTTTTGGATCTGTAGAAAGTGTTGTTTTTCCGGTTCCGGAAAGTCCGAAGAAGATTGCTGTATTTTCACCGTTCATATCAGTGTTTGCAGAACAGTGCATGGAAGCAATCCCCTTCAGCGGAAGGTAATAGTTCATCATGGAGAACATACCCTTCTTCATTTCTCCGCCGTACCATGTATTGACAATAACCTGCTCACGACTTGTGATATTGAACATAACAGCTGTCTCGGAATTCAGTCCAAGCTCTTTGTAGTTTTCAACTTTCGCTTTGGAAGCATTATATACGATGAAATCCGGCTCGAAATCTTCAAGCTCTTCTTTCGTAGGCTGGATAAACATATTCGTAACAAAGTGTGCCTGCCATGCCACTTCCATAATAAAACGGATCGCCATACGTGTATCCTTGTTAGCTCCGCAGAACGCATCGACAACGAACAGTCTCTTTCCTGAAAGCTCATCGAGCGCAATCTTCTTTACTGCGTCCCAGGCCTCCTGTGATGCCGGATGATTGTCGTTTTTGTATTCGTCAGAGGTCCACCATACTGTATCTTTGGAATTCTCATCGACTACGATGAACTTATCTTTTGGAGAACGTCCGGTGTATTCACCAGTCATGACATTCACAGCACCCAGTTCACTGACCTGTCCCTTTTCAAAGCCTTCCAGGCCCGGCTTTGTTTCTTCCTCGAATAATACTTCATAAGAAGGATTGTGTACAATTTCCGTGGTGCCTGTGATGCCATATTTGCTTAAATTGATTTCTGCCATCTTACATCAAACCTCTTTTCTTTCATTATTTAGGGGCGAAAAATCCATCGACTCCCTTTTATCATTATACATGATAAGTCAATGAAATCAACCAAAAATTTTTCTATTTTAACGTAGAAAAGCGTATTTTATCGTTCTGCACAGAAAACAAAGTCTAAATCTTTTGTTATTTAGTCATTTTTTTAACAAAGTGATTTTAAATTTCGTTTTCTGTAAGGATCTGCTTCAACAGCCCTTCACAGCCTTCTCTCACATCCCGGTAAGTAGCGTCGAAATCTCCTGTATACCACGGATCTGCAATATCCTCCCCTGCCCGGTCTGTAAAATCCAAAAGCAAATAAACCTTGCCTTCCGGATCGCCGTTTCCAATGATCCGGTTGATATTACGGATATTCCAGGAATCCATGCCGATCAGGTAATCGAACTCCTTATATTCCTCCCATCTCATCTGGCGTGCCCGGTGTCCTCCGCACGGAATGCCCACCTGGCGCAGTTTCCTCTGAGTACCCGGATGCACCGGATTGCCGATCTCCTCTCTGCTGGTTCCGGCAGAGTCAATAAAAAACTGATCTGAGAGTCCAGCTTCGGACACCAGATATTTCATTACATATTCGCTCATTGTGCTGCGGCAGATATTGCCGTGGCATATGAATAGTATTTTTATCATCTTTCCTGTATCCCTTCATAAGTAATCTTATTAAAATATGATGATTTCCTGTCATCTACATGTTTCGATTATAATAGATTGTCGTAATCAACTCAAGCAGAAACATTACTGACAGCATCATTCCGAATGCGATAGTCATCGGTACAGACACTACTTCGCCAATTACAGAATGACCAGCCATGCATCCGACAAGACAGACGGCACAGATGCCTTCCGACCACATAAATGCCACACTGCGTGATTTCTTTTTGATCAGATCATTTCTCTCATCCAGTTTGCTGATTTTGTCTTCTCTGGACATGGAAGCAGAAAGACTGCGGAGGATCATGCCGCCTCCAAATAGCAGACATAGGATCATAATGATCCCGCCTTTCATGTCAAAACCCTTGAAAACGCTCACGATCAGCATGGCAATACCCAGAATCACAAAAAACAACCCAAGGAAAAAATTACTTTTGTAATATATTTTCATACTGCTTATCCTCCAATTCCATATTCTCTTTTAAGCAACATAAATCCTCTACTGTTACACCGAACACCTGCGACATCCTGTATGCCAGCATCAGAGATGGACTGTACTGCTCTTTCTCGATTGAAATAATCGTTCTTGAAGATACATGTACCGAATCAGCCAGCTGTTGCTGGGTCATCCCGGCCGCTGTTCGTAATTCTTTTACTCTTGTTTTCATGTAGATTCTCCCATCGATGTGAAGCATGCTTCTTGTGAAGTTAACTTCATATTACCGCAGACAGATCTTCCTGTCAAGCGCTATATATGAAGGAAGCTTCATCTTTTTTCTTTCATCCACCCGTTTTCCCGTTGTTATTGACAACTCTTCCCTTAGATGCTAAGATTTTTCTGTTAAAAACGCCTAAAGCAAGGTGCGGTTTTCCGCACGGAAAGGATCAATACTCATGAATACGTTAAAGAAAATATATTGTAGGACGTTTCAGACCGGATTAAAGATTGCTCTTCCGTTCCTGCCTTATCGAACTCCAAAAGTTGTAGGAAGTGTGACGGCTCTTCCGGAAGTCATTCGAAAGAAACACTGCACCAAAGCCCTGATTATTACCGATGCGGGTATCCGGAAACTCGGTCTGACCCTCCGCCTGGAAAAGGCACTGGACCGCACCGGGATTCCCTACTGTATCTACGATAAAACCGTAGCCAATCCTACTACCGTAAATGTGTCCGAGGCCATCCAGCTTTATAAAACAGAAGGCTGTGACTGTATAATCGGATTCGGCGGAGGTTCCAGTATGGACTGTGCCAAGGCAGTCGGGGCCTGCATCGCGAAGCCAAAACAGTCTCTCGCAAAAATGAAGGGAATTCTGAAGGTCCATAAAAAGCTGCCGCTTTTGATGGCAGTACCTACTACCGCAGGAACCGGAAGCGAGACAACCCTTGCCGCGGTCATTACGGACGCCCAGACCCGCCACAAATATGCCATCAATGATTTTCCTCTGATTCCAAGATACGCGGTACTGGATCCCAAAGTTACTTTAAGTCTCCCGCCATTTATTACTGCAACGACCGGCATGGATGCGCTCACTCATGCTGTGGAAGCCTACATTGGGAATTCTACTACTTACGGCACCAGAAAAGATGCCCTGCTTGCTGTCAAACTGATATTTGAAAATATAGATGAGGTTTACGAAAACGGTACTAATGTGGTTGCCCGACGCAACATGCTGCGTGCTTCATTTTATGCCGGATGTGCATTTACCAAATCCTATGTGGGATATGTCCATGCCATTGCCCACTCTCTTGGAGGGGAATACAATGTCCCGCACGGACTTGCAAATGCAGTGATTCTTCCGATGGTTCTGAAAGCCTATGGAAGTAAAATTCACAAAAAGCTTGCCCGCCTGGCCATTGCCGCCGGCCTGGCCGATCAAGATACCCCTTGCGATGAGGCGGCAGAACGTTTTATTGCTGCCATCCAGGATATGAAGAGGCGGTTTGGTATCGGGGATTATATTCCGGAAATTCGGGAGACAGATGTGCCAAAGCTTGCTCATTATGCTGACAAGGAGGCAAATCCGCTTTATCCGGTGCCGGTACTGATGAATGCCGCAGAGCTGGAAACCTTTTACTATATGCTGATGCCTGAGCCTTCAGGAGATTTTCATGAGACAGACCGGAAAACTACAGGAAAGGAGTCATCCATATGAACGAGCAGGAAATCAAAAGAATTGTCACAAAACAGAGAAGTTACTTTCAGACAGGCGCAACGCTTCCTATCAGTGCGCGTATCGCCGCACTCAGGAAACTGTATGCCGCTGTTTCCGCAAATGAAAGTGCTATTCACGATGCATTAAAAAAAGATCTCGGAAAAAGTGCTTTTGAAAGTTACATGTGTGAAACCGGACTGGTTCTGGAAGAGATCACGTACATG
>CAJFMZ010000171.1 GCA_904393575.1 uncultured Sellimonas sp.
ATCACCGGATGCATATGCGCGTCCACAAAACCAGGAACGACACAAGCCCCTTTCAGATCTACATGCTCATAATCCCCGGCCGGAATATTCTCCCTCTTTCCAATCCATTGGATCGTTCCGTCCGAGACGAGCATGGCTTCTGCATAAAGGTTTGTGTCGTCCGATGTAAAAATAATTCCGTTTTCAAATAAACAGTCTTTCATGTCTGCCGCCTCCTTACTCTGATTTATTCAGTATAATCCTTCCCTGCTCCCCTTGCAAGAAGGAAGGAGACGCTTTCCCCTTTTCTTCTAATCTGCTTTTCTATTCCCGTCTGTCATCAGATTTTATGCTGCGGAGTTTCCTCTTCTCCTCCCGCCTTTACAGGCTGCCTCGTATTCCCGAAGCTTCTGCTCCGCCTCCGGACTCAATGCGGTCGGAACCTGAATCTGAACTGTCACATACTGATCTCCATGTACAGATGGCTGATTCATGGAAGCAACACCTTTTCCTTTCAGACGGATCTTCGAACCGGACTGGGTTCCTTTTCGGATCTTGCAAAGTACACGTCCTGTCAAAGTCTCTACCATCACCTCTCCACCGAAAACTGCTGTAGTAAACGGTATCTGAACAGTCGTATAGATATCGGACCCTTTCCGTTCAAATCCTGGACGTGTTCCTACATGAACCTTCATAAACAGATCACCCGGCTGGCCGCCGCCCATTCCCGGCGCTCCCTTTCCGCGAAGCCGGATGCTCTTTCCGTCCTCCATTCCTTCCGGAATGTGTACCTGCAGCGTCTGGATGGAACCGTCCTCTTTCTGAAGCCGGATCATCTTGTCGCATCCAAATGCCGCCTCATCGAAGCTGACCGAGATCTCCGTGTGGATATCCTGTCCCTTGCTCTGGTAGGAACGACCTCCAAATCCGCCGTTTCCAAATCCCTGGCTGTGGAAACCGCCAAAACCACCTTTATTTTTGCTTCCGCCGCCATGGAACATATCCCCAAAAAGATCTCCGAAGATATCATCCATATTTCCGCCTTCGAAATGGAACTCCCGATAGCCGCCGTTCTGGCCGCCGAAACCGCCAAATCCACTGAATCCCTGTCCGGCTCCCTGAGCATTCTGATCAAATGCCGCATGACCGAACTGATCATACATCTTCTTCTTTTCCGGATCTCCCAGTACATCGTATGCCTCATTTACCTCTTTAAACATCTGCTCTGCCTGGGCATTCCCCTGGTTTGTATCCGGATGATATTTCTTCGCAAGTTTTCTGTATGCCTTTTTAATCGTTGATGCATCCGCATCTCTGCTGACGCCAAGTACATCATAATAATCTCTTTTTGCTGCCATGCATCTCACCCTCTCCACTTCTAAACATGCTTCTCATTTATCACTTTGAAAATACCCCGGAACTATCCGGGGCATCGTATCATCTGTTCTATTTATAATATAACAAGTATGTTTCTCAAAGTCAAGAGACGATCTGTGATTTTCCTGTTAAAAATCTTTATAGAGATTATTTCTCATTTCCTGCTTCCGGCGTTTTTAAATATACACGTTTCACTTTATCCCTCCTCACGCCTCATTTTACTATGGTGAGGATTTCCTTGAAAGTGTTCCTGCTGATTTTCTACGTATCGGTCCAAGCGAATTCTTCCAAACATCACGCCGACAAAATGCAGGAGGCGGCTCTAAAGCCGCCTCCCATTTAAAGTTCTTCTCCGTTTGAAGAAATTACCTTTTGATACCAGTAGAACGATTTCTTTCTGCTTCGCTCATTGGTTCCTGTTCCATCATCGTTTTTATCCACATAGATGAATCCGTACCGTTTTTTCATCTCGCCGGTCGTAAATGAGACAAGATCGATGCATCCCCAAGGGGTGTATCCCATCAGATCTACTCCATCTTCTTCTACTGCCTTTTTCATCTCCTGGATATGTGCTTTCAGATACTCAATCCGGGCTGAATCATCGCACGTACCGTCTTCCTTCTTTACATCGACCGCGCCAAATCCATTTTCTACAATAAATAATGGTTTCTCATATCGTTCGTATAAAACATCCAGTGCATAGCGGAGCCCTGCCGGATCAATCGCCCATCCCCACTCTGTCTCAGAAAGATATGGATTTTCCACACTGTACGGACTGGTTGCATTGACTTCCCCCGATACATCCCTGTAGGACTGGGAATTTACAACATTGGACATATAGTAGGAGAAACCAATATAGTCTACCGTTCCCTGGGCCAGTATCTCCTCGTCTCCTGCCTCCATCTTGATCTGAAATCCTTTCCGTTCAAACATTTTCTTGGCGTAAGCAGGGTAATGTCCCCGGCATTGAATATCCGTAAAGAAATACCTTGCATGCATCTCCTGCACATGCAGCACCATGTCTTCCGGTCTGCAGGAATACGGATAAATCGGTACCATGGAGATCATGCATCCGATCTGGAATTCAGGATTGATTTCATGCCCTGCCTTGACCGCCAGGGCACTGGCCACCAGTTCGTGATGCGCTGCCTGATACATTGCTTCTTCCGGATTGTCGCAAAGGGAAAACCGGACACCGGAATTGGTCCATCCAAAAGTATCATTTTTGTAATTCATCTGATTATTGATTTCGTTAAATGTCATCCAGTATGTCACTTTGTCTTTGTACCGTTCAAAGCACACTTTTGCAAACCTTACAAAGCAGTCAACCACTTTCCGGTTCAGCCAGCCGCCGTATTCTTTTGCCAGGTGAAGCGGCATTTCAAAATGGCTCAACGTGATTACCGGTTCGATGCCATATTTCAAGAGTTCATCAAATACCCGGTCGTAGAAAGTCAGCCCTTCCTCATTTGGTTCTGCTTCATCTCCATTTGGGAAAATTCTGGTCCATGCAATACTCGTCCGGAAGCATTTAAATCCCATCTCTGCAAAAAGTGCGATATCTTCTTTATAATGATGATAAAAATCTATGGCTTCGTGGTTCGGATAATATTCTCCTTCCACTACTCCGTCTGTAATCTTCCTGAGAACTCCATGAGATCCTCCTGTCATTACATCCATGACACTTGGCCCTTTGCCTCCTTCGTTCCATCCTCCCTCAAACTGATTGGCCGCAACAGCCCCTCCCCAGAGGAAATCTTTTCTTAATCCACTCATCTGTTTTCTCCTTTCTATTCTTAAGATTTCAATATCAACTTCTGCTATTTTTCCGGCTTTATCTGAAGAATGGTATCCCCCGGCATCACGCTGCCGGATGTTACAGCCTGTACTTCTCCCATGTCCTCTGCATTGGTTATAATCACAGGCGTTACCAGTTCATACCCTGCATGCTTGATCTTTTCCATGTCAAATTCCAGTAAAAGCTCACCTTTTTTTACATTTGCTCCGCTTTCAGTATGCGGTGTAAAGTACTTTCCGTCAAGTTTCACGGTATCCATCCCAACATGAATCAATATTTCTGCTCCCTGTTCTGTTGTAAAGCCGATTGCATGCAGCGTGTCAAACAGCATCGAAACCGTTCCATCCTCAGGCGCATATACCTTTCCTTCCTTTGGAACGACTGCTGCTCCCGGCCCCATGGCGCCGCTTGCAAACACACCATCATGAATCTCGTTCAAAGGAAGAATATCCCCTTTTAATGGACTACCAATGGTCACCAGACCGGTTTCCTCTGATGTTTGGGCCGTGACCGTTCTGGAAACTTCACTCTGCTTTTCTGTCTCTTCTGGGTCTTCAAATCCGACAGCCTGGACAAGAATAAATGCCCCTGCAACTGCAATTACTGTGGCAAGTACCGCCCCTGTCATAGAACCCATATCTCCGTTTCCAAGGGCATTGACAAAGGTTATCGGCCCAGGAAGCCCTGCGTATGCATAGTAGGCACAAATAAATGGTTTTTTCAGCCGGAGAGTCACACCGTAAACCGTTGGTTCTGTAATTCCAAAGATAGCGGTGATCCCTGCGGAAGCTGCCATATTTTTCATCTGTTTGTTTTTAGATTTCCATGCTACTCCAAATACGGCGCCCATCTGCGATGCAACAGCTGCCGCAACATATATGCCCATAGTATAATTGCCATTAATTCCCAGGTCTGCCAGCATAATCGGATTCATGCCCCAGTGTACTCCAAAAAAAAACGGCCAGAATCCAAGAATGACTCTGACCGGTCCTCGACCATTTTCTTATAACCGATTTTTATCTCCCCATTCACACATTCCATCCAGAATCGGAATCAGCGATTTGCCCCGCTCTGTCAGACTATACTCCACCTTCGGCGGAATCTGCGGGTACTCCTCCCTGTGGACAAGCTGATCCGCTTCCAGTTCCTTCAGTGTGGAGCTGAGTGTCTTATAGGAGATTCCTCCAATATATTTTTTCATTTCATTAAACCGGACCACACCGAATTCCATCAATGTATAAAGGATGGTCATCTTATATTTTCCGTTAATCAAAGATAACGTATAGCTGAAACCAGTCGTACTGAGACATTCATTTGAAATACATCGTGTTCCCATTTTACACTCTCCT
>CAJFMZ010000172.1 GCA_904393575.1 uncultured Sellimonas sp.
GATCGCCGACTATCCCTCTTCGAGATCAGTGATCTAAATCTCCGTGGAAGGTGGTCAGATTGACCGTGAGGGATGGTCAGTTTATCTGTAATATACAACTGACTCCCATCTTCTCCGCAAACGCTTCCTGTGATAACCCCTCTTTCTTCCGGAGCATCTGAATTTTTTCTGATAATTCCATACCTGCATGTCCTGCCTTTCTGATTTTGTCTGTCTACAGGTTAACCGAAACCCGCCAGTTTTTCCAGCAACCGAAGGCGGAACATTGTCAACCAGGGGTTGCAGTGCCGGATTTTACAGCCTAATCCTGCCCTGGTATCCTTTTTCAGGCATCCACTATTTCCCGTTATCCCTCTTGACAATATCCCGGATGATGGATTCGATATCCTGTCCATTGATGGACACATCAAGAATCCTGGCTCTCTCTGAAATAAAGTTGATGATTGAGATGCTGTCATTTTCTTCCATATCAAATTCCAGTATCAGCTCAGATTCCTGCGAATGGAGAATCCCAACTCCAGGAATCTCAAATACGGTTTTCTGATTCCATGGATTATGTTCCAGCTCCAGACGGATCTGTTTTCTCCGGTCAAAATTTTTCCGGACATGTTCAATTTTATCATCCAAGACCAGTTTTCCATGATTGATGAGAATCATTCTGCGGCACAACGACTCGATATCCTGAAAATCATGGGACGTCACAAGAAAGGTTGTCCTGCGCTCCTCATTCATCCGCTGGATAAATTTCCGGATTTTATATTTCGACTCACTGTCAAGTCCAATGGTTGGCTCGTCCAGGTAGACAATCTCCGGGTCATGAAGAAAGGCCGCCGCAATATTACACTTCATCTTCTGGCCAAGGGAGAGCTGACGCTCTGGTGTTCCAAGAAGCTGTTCCATCTCCATCAGCTCAGAGAACTCTTCCAGATTCTGACGGAAACGACGTTCCGGGATCTCGTAGAGCTGCTGTAGCACCTTATAAGATTCGATGACCGGCACGTCCCACCAGAGTACGGAGCGGTTTCCAAATACAACTCCGACATGTTTATTGACTTTCATCCGGTGTCTGGACGGCTCCAGCCCATTGACAAGTACCTTCCCGGCCGTCGGCGTCAACACCCCGGAAAGCATTTTAATCGTTGTGGATTTCCCGCTCCCGTTTGGCCCGACATAGCCCACAGCCTCACCCTTTTGAATCTGAAAGTTCACATCATCTACCGCCCGGAACACATCGTACTGCGGGTGAAACATGGATGCCAGCGCCTTTCCCATGGAGCCTGGATCTTTTTTCCTTTTATATTCTTTTACTAAATGGCTGACTTCGATCTGCATAGAAACTTTTTCCCCCTTACGTTCCTGTACTGTTATATCCCTTCAGGCCCATCCGCCAGATCACGGATGCAATGCCGGCCACCAGCGCGGCCACACATGGCAGAAGGATCATGACCGGCATATCGGTTCTTCCCAGAAGGCCAAGCACCGGGTAATAGGCCACAAATCCAAGCGGCAGAATATAGGTGAACAGCCCCTGTATCGCCGCCGGGAATACCTGAAGAGGATACTTGACAAATTCCCGGCAGGTCTGTACGAGAACTGCGATATCGTCTCCCTGTACAATCCAGAAATTCAGGCAGTTAAAAATCGTGTAAATTCCGGAATTGATGACCGTCCCAAAAATCACATATTCGATCAGCAGCACGACCTCCCGTGTTCCCACTGCAAATCCGATTCCATGAATGGACCATACAAGAATCCCTACGTATACCACCATACTTAAGACCGCCTGAAAATGCATGACCTGTCCAAGCATCTGCACGAACGGTGATGCCGGACGGATCAGAAAGACATCCATGCCGCCCCACCGGATCATCTTATCGATGGACCAGACATTATCAAAAAATGCCTGTCCGATAGCCTCAATGACCGCACACATGGAAAACAACAGGCAGATCTCGTAAAAGCCCCATGCGCCAAGTCCTCCCGTCACACTGGCTACGGCCAGAATTCCGATGAACCCGCACGCCTCCCGGACAATCATGGAAATCAGCCAGATTACCGTGTCCGCCGGATACTGGGTCATACAGAGAAGACCGATTCTCATATAACAAAGCCAGAGCTTTGCATAGTATTTCCATCTCATACCATCACCCTCCCTGTACCACAACTTTTTTGATGGCAAACCGGTAAAATCCCATTACTCCGATTCCAAGCAGTACAGCCCAGACAAGCTGAAGGCCAATAAAGGAAAATGCCTGTGGGGCTGTGTATTTCCCAAGATAAATGTGAACCGGTACCGAGACCATTCCTGCAAAAGGCATATAGTCCAGCACATTTGCCACGCCTTCCGGAAAAAGGAAGAGCGGTACAATTCCTCCGGAAAGAATCGACATCAGCGCTGTCTTCGTATAGCCGATCCCATATGAATTCAGGGTAAAGAAAGAAATCAGGCCTACCATCACTTCGATCCAGAACATCAGACCGATGGAAATCAAGACACTGATAAGAAACAACACAAAATTCGCCGCGCTATCCGGACCGGTCCCGCCTAAAATAAGGGTTGCGAGTATACTGACCGGAATTCCTTTGAAAAGGAAAAAGAAAAGGAATTCCCCGACTCTTTTTCCAAAGAGCGTAAATACAAGCGGTACCGGTCTCAGAAGCTCAACGACAATATCGCCTTTCTGGACCCAGTCGGAAAACTCCCGGTTGATCCCGCCGGAAAACTGCGAGGACAGAAGCCTGGAAAGAATCACATAAGTCGTGATCTCCACCGCCGTAAATCCATGCAGCTCATCCCTGGACTGAAATACATATTTCCATAGGAAATAGTAAATCAGAATCGAGACCGCGGTTCCGAAAATATTGAACCAGAAGGCTTTCATATATGCGAATTTGATCTGAAATGTCATTTTAATAAGATAATATAACTTTTTCATAGTTCCCTCTTTCTCCTCATGGATATGATTTTATCATTTCCTTCCCTCTGCTTCCATAGCTGTTTTGTCCATAAACATTGCCATTTCTCAGATTTTTTCCGTTTTTTGCTTTTTTTCTTTCTTTTGTCATTGCAAAATTGTATAATCAAATCACGAAATGAAATGGGAGAATCGTATGTTACAGAATTCAGATTTGTTTTTAAATGCGGTAGAAAAGGATTCCCTGGATCTTGCCTTTCAATCCAGCGGTATCGACCAGTGTGTCTGTGGAAATATCTTCGGCCCGCGCATCCGGCGCTACTATCTGATCCATTTCGTCCTGGACGGCTGCGGCGTACTTCAAATTGAAGAAAAAAAATATCCGGTCAAGCCGGGCCAGGCATTTCTGATTCCCGCAGGCGTCAATGCCTCCTACCAGGCTGATTTCCGCCGTCCATGGAAATACTGCTGGATCGGTTATCAGGGAACTCAGGCCGGCTACTATACGAGCCTACTTTTTGGAGATGGATTCGTTACCGATATCCAGGATGTCACCTTTTATGAAAAAATGATCATGAAATTCCTCTCCTTCACCGACCGGCGCGTCCCGGATGGAGCCACATTTACACCTGAGGACTTTCCTCTTACCTTTTTCTCTGAAGCTAAGACCGCATCCGGCCATCTCAAACTGAACGGCATGCTCAAAGAACTGTTTGCCAGCCTTGTTGCGGAACACCACAAAGAGGAAGAGGATATCTCCTCTGCTCCATATCCAAAGCAGATCAAAGCCTATATTGACCGGCACTACAATGAACATATGCAGATTCAGGATATTGCCGATTATCTGCATCTGAATCCTCATTATGTGACTGCACTCTTTAAGCAAAAATACTTCAAAACACCGAAACAGTATCTGACAGAACTGCGGATTGAGAAGGCCAAAATCTACCTTGTAGATACAGATTATTCCCTGCAGGTCATTGCAAATGCGGTAGGACTCGAAAATCCATTTTCCTTCTCCCGGCTTTTCAAGTCGGTAACCGGATATTCGCCGTCGGAATATAAGAAACGGTTTCCAAACTGGTTTTCTGATTAAACCTTCTATGAATCATAGGTATATTTTATTGATTGACAGTCTGACTGTTGATTTATATCGCTTCTATTGCTATACTATGAACATATTCTTTCCCGCCTTTTCCTATAAGGCGGGAGACATTTCTTGTTATCTATTAATTCAATTCTATTTTCTAATCAAAGGAGGCTTCTGCCTATGAAGAAAAAACAAAGAAAAATCACATCTAAAACCAGAAAGCGAAACCGTTCCCTGGGAAAACCTGTCAATCGGAAGTACAAAGACACGCTTTTTCGTATGATTTTCCGGGACAGACGCAATCTGTTATCTCTCTATAACGCATTGAACCACTCTTCCTATACGAACGAAGAAGATCTTGAAATCACCACTCTGGAAGACGTCATCTATGTAGGAATGAAAAATGACGTATCTTTTCTCTTTTCC
>CAJFMZ010000173.1 GCA_904393575.1 uncultured Sellimonas sp.
GGTATTACAGCAGGGGCATCCACGCCCAATAATATAATTGAGGAGGTTCAAAATAATGTCAGACTTAACTTTTGAACAAATGTTAGAGGAATCTTTTAAAACAATACACAATGGAGAGGTTGTAGAAGGTACGGTCATCGATGTGAAACCGGATGAGATCATCTTAAACATCGGATATAAAGCAGACGGAATCATTTCCAGAAGCGAATATACAAATGAGCCGAACGTAGACCTGACCACAGTTGTATCTGTTGGAGATTCCATGACAGCGAAAGTTTTAAAAGTAAATGACGGGGAAGGACAGGTATTACTGACCTACAAGAGACTCGCAGCAGAAAAAGGAAATGAAAGACTCAGAGAAGCATATGAAAACAAAGAAGTGCTGAAGGCTCCGGTTACCCAGATCCTTGGCGGAGGACTGAGTGTTGTTGTTGATGAGGCGAGAGTATTCATCCCGGCAAGTCTTGTATCAGATACATATGAGAAAGACCTGAGCAAATATCAGGGACAGGAAATTGAATTCGTAATCAGCGAGTTCAATCCGAGAAGAAACCGTATTATCGGTGACAGAAGACAGCTTCTTGTTGCTGAAAAAGCGGAGAAACAGAAAGAGATCTTTGCAAATCTTCATGTAGGCGATACAGTAGAAGGTGTTGTAAAGAATATCACAGATTTCGGTGCATTCATCGATCTGGGAGGAGTAGACGGACTGCTTCACATCTCCGAGATGTCATGGGGACGTGTTGATAATCCGAAGAAACTGTTCCATGTAGGAGAGACGGTGAAAGTTCTTGTAAAGGACGTTCACGATACCAAGATTGCGTTATCATTAAAATTCCCGGAAACCAATCCGTGGCTTCACGCTTCCGAGGATTATGCAGTTGGAAATATCGTAACAGGAAAAGTAGCCAGAATGACAGATTTTGGCGCGTTTGTAGAGCTGGTACCGGGCGTTGATGCGCTCCTTCATGTATCACAGATTTCCAGAGCACATGTTGACAAACCTTCAGATGTACTGAAAGTCGGACAGGAAATTACAGCAAAAGTTGTTGATTTAAATGAAGAAGAAAAGAAAATCAGTTTAAGCATGAAAGCGTTAGAGCCGGCTGCTGAGGAAGCAAAAGAGGAAGCTGATCAAGCAGAGTAGTATTACCTACCGGTTACGATGCGTATCTGAATGCTGCAGAGTAAAAATAGAGGCTACTTGCTTTAGTCTCTATTTTTTCATGTTTATGCATATGTTAAAAAAAGAACGAGGAGGAAAAAAAGATGGGACTTTTAACTTTCAAGGGTGGCATACATCCGAATGATGGAAAAAGTCTGGCAAAGGACAAGGCGATTGTCGAAGTCCTGCCTGAGGGAGATCTGGTCTTTCCGCTTTCGCAGCATATCGGCGCCCCGGCGGCTCCGATTGTAAAAGCAGGGGATCATGTTCTGAAAGGCCAAAAGATTGCGGAGGCCGGAGGGTTTGTTTCTGCACCGGTCTATTCATCTGTCTCCGGAACGGTCAAAGCGGTTGCACCGTATTTTACACCGACCGGAGGAAAAGTTTCGTCCATTATCGTAGAAAATGACGGGGCTTATACGGAAGCGGAGAGACTTCCTGCAAAATCTTTGGATCTGATTTCCAAAGAGGAGATCCTCAATCTCATTGCAGAGGCAGGAATTGTCGGAATGGGAGGTGCAGGATTCCCTACGAGAGTCAAGCTCTCTCCGAAAGAGCCTGAGAAGATCGAGTACGTGATTGCAAACTGCGCGGAGTGTGAGCCGTATATTACGGCGGACTACCGCAGAATGCTGGAGAATCCGGAAGATCTTGTGGAAGGCATGCGTGTGATTCTGAAGCTTTTTGACAATGCAAAGGGTATTTTTGCAGTGGAGGATAATAAACCGGACTGTATCGCAAAGCTGGAGCAGCTGACAAGCGGTGAGCCGCGGATGGAAGTGGTGAAGCTGATGACGAAATATCCGCAGGGAGGCGAGCGTCAGTTGATTTACGCCGTGACAAAACGGGCGATCAATTCTTCCATGCTGCCGGCGGATGTGGGATGTATTGTAGATAATGTAGAGACCATCATCCATATTTATGAGGCGGTTGTAAATGGAAGACCGTGCATTGACCGTGTTGTAACGGTTACCGGAGATGGAATCACCAGTCCTGGCAACTTCAAAGTTCCGCTTGGTATAAACCAGCAGGAGCTGGTGCGTGCGGCAGGAGGTTTTCGTGGTACTCCGGAGAAAGTGATTTCCGGAGGCCCGATGATGGGATTTGCCATGTTTACTCTGGACGTTCCTGTCACCAAAACTTCTTCATCGATTCTGTGCCTGACCAAAGACGAGGTGGCGGAGTATGAGCCGTCTGCATGTATTAACTGCGGCCGGTGTATCGATGCGTGCCCAAGCCGTCTGATTCCGTCTAGACTCGCAGACTATGCGGAGCGTCATGATGAGGCGGCTTTTGAGAAGGAATACGGAGTAGAGTGTATGGAGTGCGGTTCCTGCAGCTATGTCTGCCCGGCAAAACGGCAGCTGAAGCAGGCAATCAGTTCCATGAGAAAGACCGTTCTTGCGAACAGGAAGAAAAAGTAGAAAATGAGAGGTGGACAAAGTGAACGAGCAGTTTAATATTTCGGCATCTCCGCATATACGCGCCAAAGACACTACAGAGAATATCATGCTGTGGGTTGTCATTGCGCTTCTGCCGACAACTCTTTTTGGAATCTGGAATTTCCGGGATCAGAATGCATGGATCCTCGTAGTAGTGACCGTTGCGGCGGCCGTATTGACGGAGTATCTCTATGAAAAGCTGATGCATAAAAAGATCACAATCAAGGATATGAGTGCCGCGGTTACAGGCCTTCTTCTGGCACTGAACCTGCCGCCGTCAGCACCTTGGTGGATGGGAGTTCTTGGAGCGGTATTTGCAATTCTGATTGTAAAACAACTGTTTGGAGGTCTGGGACAGAACTTTATGAACCCGGCTCTGGCTGCAAGATGTTTTCTCCTGATTTCATTTGCGGGAAGGATGACATCCTTTACATACGACGGCGTGGCGGGCGCTACTCCGCTTGCAACCATGCGTGCGGACGGATCCATCGCAAATGTGGATACCATGAAGATGTTTATCGGACAGATTCCAGGTACGATCGGTGAGACCTCTGTCATTGCCATTATGATTGGAGCGATTATTCTTCTTCTGAAGGGAATCATTGACCTGAGAATTCCGGGATCCTATCTTGTGACCTTTGTGATTTTCATCACAATTTTCGGCGGACACGGATTTGACTGGAGCTTCATCACCGCTCATCTTTGCGGCGGCGGTATCATGCTTGGCGCATGGTTTATGGCAACAGATTATGTGACGAGTCCGATCACAAAGAAAGGGCAGATTATTTACGGTATCCTTCTTGGAATTCTGACAGGACTGTTCCGTCTTTACGGAGGATCCGCAGAGGGAGTTTCCTATGCGATCATCATCGGCAACATTCTTGTTCCGCTGATTGAGAAGGTTACTCTTCCAAAACCATTTGGTAAAGGAGGAGAGAAATAATGAATAAGATTATTAAGAATACAATTATCCTGACCATCATTACGCTGATTTCCGGTGTGGCTCTTGGAGCGGTGTACCAGATCACCAAGGCTCCGATTGCCAATGCACAGGAGGAGGCAAAGCAGGAAGCATATAAGCAGGTATTTGAGGATGCGGATTCATTTGAAGCGCTGGATGTGGATGCCGATGAGGCGGCTGAGGCTGTAAAGGCGGCCGGCGTGGACGACGGCGCTACGATTGATGAGGCTGTGGAGGCAAAGCAGGGCGGAGAGACCATGGGATATGTGATCACTGCCACGGACCCGAACGGATACGGCGGAGACATCCAGGTTTCTGTCGGAATCGAGACGGACGGTACGGTGAACGGGATCGCGATCCTTTCCATCAACGAGACTGCAGGCCTTGGAATGAAAGCATCAGAGCCGGAATTCTATGAGCAGTATTCCGGAAAGCAGACTGATCACTTTTACGTATCCAAAGATGGCGGAGAAGGAGAGGAGATCGATGCCATCAGCGGTGCAACGATCACCTCCAGAGCGGTGACAGGAGCGGTCAATGCTTCCCTTGGATATTTTCAGAATGTGTTAGGAGGCAGTGTAGATGAATAGATGTGTGGAACGTTTATATAATGGGATTATCAAAGAGAATCCGACCTTTGTCATGATGCTTGGAATGTGTCCGACACTTGCGGTAACGACTTCCGCCATCAACGGAATCGGTATGGGACTGTCCACCACGGTCGTTCTGGTGC
>CAJFMZ010000174.1 GCA_904393575.1 uncultured Sellimonas sp.
GTATCCGCTTTCATCTTTCAATATTTATTTAGAATCCTTTCACAAAGGTGAAGAGAAATTTCTGGAAATATCCCTTCTTATTCCAGATTTTTCTCCGGATAAAACTGCAGAGCTCTTTCAGTTCCCGCAGTTCCTTTTTCCCAGGACAACGTTTTCCAAAAGCAGTCTCCAGTACACAGTCTATGACCTGTCTTCCCACTTTCCCGGAAATCTGGTATGTTTCCTGTAAAACTGACCAGAGATGCTCATCTTCCGGCAGTGATTTTTTCAAGTCATCCTCCACCATCTGGTAAAGGACATGGTACATTCGCAAATACCGTTTCCGCCGATTTTTGGATCTGAGGGCATACCGCCATTTCCTTTTCCTTCCCAATAGAAGAAGCAGTCCGGTCACCGCTGCCACCGTTGCTGCCACTCCCCCAATCCAGAGAATTTTCCAGGCCACGTTCCCTTTTTCTTCCGTCTGGTCCGGGCCCTGGACAGATTCTCCCGGCGTCGTCTCTGTATCCGTTGGATCCTCAGACGGATTCTGTCCGGGCTCTTCCTGCGTCTGAACTTCCGGTTCTTCCTGCAAAGTCTCCGTATCCGTCGGGCCCTCTGTCTCTTCGGAATCTGTTTTTATCTCTGTCTTTGTTTCCGCCTGCTCCGGAGCAGCCTGACGGTATGCAGGAGTCATCTCGGCTGGCAGCCATCCGCATCCTTCTACATAAACTTCCGCCCATGCATGTGCACTGCCGTCATCGATTTCCGCCCGGTATCTGCCATCTGCTGTCTCTTTAAAATCAGAAGGCTGTGCGATATATCCAGATACAAACCGCGCCGGAATATGATTCATCCGAAGGAGCATTACACCTGCGGAAGCAAAGTGCACACAATATCCCTGCCTGCTTTCTCCCAGAAAATATGTCACAAAGTCCTCCCCACGAGGAGTTCTGCCAGGACGTTTCGTATAATCCGCTCTTCTGTCCAGATAGTCAGCCACATTTCTGATTGTGTTTCGCATCGTCCGGCCATTCAGACTCTCTGCCGTCTTTTCCCATGCATCTGCGAACGCTTCCGGGACCTGCAGATAGGTCTCATTGACAAATCCGGTGTATGCTTCCGCCGATTTCGTCCGGTCTTCGCCCACATTTCCCGGATTCTGTTCCATTTCTCCCAGTTCCCCGATCAGGACCGCCTCTACCTGATAGTTTCTTCCTCTGCCTTTTGTATAGGTATCTCCGAACAGATCCTTCGTATAATTATTCTTATATGGAAGATACATGTATTTTCTGCTGGCGCCCTTTCTGGAAATCTCTGCCGTCACAAGCTGGCCGTCCAGCCTGTCTTTTTGTCCGCTCACCGTTTCATATTCCCGGCTCCGCTCCTTGCGGATCTCGTCCCCGGAAAGTTCGCCTGTCTTGCCGGATTGTTCCCATCTGTTATTCCGATAGTCTGTTCCAATGTAACCTTGCAGGTAAACCGTATGTTCCGGCCGTTCCGAAAGGGTGATCTCCAACTGAAGCTCTCCTGTGTCTACCAGCTCGTCAGCCGTCCCCATTCTGCCGTCTGTGACCCCTCCCTTTGCACTGCGATCCAGGAGCCCTTCGATCTTCTCCTGCCAGGCAGCCGGATCGGAAAAGAACTGATCCACGGGCTGTCTGGGAATGAGTATGCCTGCCGCCAAAGCGGCGCACACTACCGCCAGAAGCGGTCCTTTTGTGCTGGACGGACTGGCCATCACCAGAAAAAGGACCGCACATCCCAGTGCTGCGATCCCCTGCGCCTTCATTTCTGTCCCTGTAAAAAACGGGAACGAAAAGAGTGCCCCGTAAAGGAGCAGCAAAATTCCGCGCAGACTGCGGATCGATCCAACCAGAATACATACTGCCAGGATCATGCCTCCGAGTGCCAAAATGCCATAGACTGCCGTCTCCGGATCCAGTGCCATCCTGTCATCAGGCTGCGCCTGCTGGAAATACCCCGTAACCCGAAGCACGGATTTTCCGATAATCTCTTCGATCAGCCCTTTCCGTATATTCTGTTTCTCCGCCACCAGAAAATATACAAACGGAAAGATCCCTGCGGCCCATCCTGCCAGACTGTACTTTGCCTTCAAGAACACATACGGAACCCAGCAGACAAAAAAGATGAGCATGCCTTCCACAACGATCCGCAGGTTCACCTCCGGTTTAAAAACCGTGTCAATGGCACAAAAGACTTCCAGGGCTGCTGCTGCCGCCGACAAAAGAATCCAGATCTTTTCTCCTGTGCTCTTTTCTATCCTCTTTGTTTTCATGTTCTCTGACCACCTATAGTTCCAATACTGTCTCCCTTAGCTCTTCTGCAAATGTCTCTTCGTGAAAGATCAACGGTGCATCTTCCCCGCACTGAATCGTCAGATCCCCGCAGATTCGGACCGCTTTCTTATACGGTTCATAAAATTCGTATCTGTACAGCTCTTCGTCCAGCTGATCCATATCGGAAACGTCCGTGGAGGAAAGTGCCAGAAGCCAGTCATAGTATGTCTCCTCATCCTTTACCAGATACCGCTTGAAACACTGGCTCTCTTTTTCTTTCCAGACCGCATAGTACCGGCAGGACTCCTCCATGACCGCATGTCCCGCCGATGCCGCAAGATTCAAAAACAGATTGCTTCCTTTTCCGTCCAGCTTTGCCTTCCCTTTGTCAAGAAGAAGTACCACGGCCGCTCCGAGAGGAAAACTGTATTCTTTCATATACAATTCCTCTGTCCGGGCGCTCAGTTTCCAGTGGATCTGGGCGATCCGGTCTCCAGGCTGATATTCATGGACATCAAATACCTCAGTTGTATCGTCTCCGCCCCGGTCCTTTGCGTACTCGTCCCCTTCTGTCACAAACAGGCGGACCGCCCTGCTGATTTCGGCATACATCGGATATGCCCTCGGCACAACATGAATCTCGGCCGGCACCGCCTGGAATTTCCATACCCTGATCCGAAACATCCCCGATGCATCCGTAGTGACCACCTTTTTCACTTTCACTTCATGCTTCCCACAGTTCACTGCCTCATAATGGATCAGCACCGTGTGCCTCTTCCCTTTCTTCAGATTTCGGATCACCTGCCATTCTCTCCCGATCCGGATTTTGAGAAAAGGAATCGAAAATGCCCCACAGTTTTCCACCGCAAAGGGAAGCTTCAGTGTTTCCCCCTCTTCTGCCACCTGGAAATCCCCTTGTGGGAAAATCCGGATTTTTGCCGGCATCCCTATTGCCTGTAAAACAAGCAGAACCGGAAGCACCAGTTCCACCACCAGCAGATATCTGCCCTCCGGCCACGCATAGACCAGATTCAGATACGCTGTGGCAAGCACAGCCGCCAGATAAATGATTTTCTTCATTCTCGTTTCCCTTTTCCTGCTTTTGGCTGCGGCGTGGACGCAAGGATCTCTTCAATCACCTGTGACGGCTCCATCCGTGCCGCCCTGGCCTTGGGGCTCAAAAACAGCCGGTGCACTGCCACGTTCGGAAATACTTCCGCCACATCCTGCGGGATGCAAAAAGTTCTCTCCTCCAGATACGCATATGCTTTGGCTGCCTTGGCAAGGGCGATCGTTCCCCTGGGACTGATTCCAAGCCGAACCATCGGATGCGTTCTCGTCGCCTCTACCAGCCTTCCCATATATTCATAAACTGCATCATGCACATAGATCTGCTCAACCTCCGACCGCATTCCCAGAAGCATCTCTCTTCCTGCCGCCGGCTGGACTGCATCTGCCGGATTTCCTTTCTGACTGCCTTTTACAATCTCAATCTCAGAGTGGATATCCGGATATCCCATGGAAATGCAGATCATAAACCGGTCCAGCTGGGATTCCGGCAGCATCTGGGTTCCGGCCTGTCCAAACGGATTTTCCGTTGCGATCACAATAAATGGATCCGGTACCGGATAGGTCTTCTGATCCACTGTCACATGCCCTTCCTCCATCACTTCCAGAAGTGCCGACTGGGTCTTCGGCGAAGTCCGGTTGATCTCATCTGCCAACAGCAGATTACACATGACAGCTCCCGGCTGATAGACAAACCGCTGTGTTTGTTTGTCATAAAGAGAAAAGCCGACAATATCCGCCGGCAGCACATCCGGGGTAAACTGGACTCTGTGCCGCTCCAGTCCCATACTCTTTGAGAACGCAACCGCCATGGTTGTCTTTCCGACTCCCGGTATGTCCTCGATCAGGACATGCCCGCCCGCCAGAATGGCCGCCATCACTTTTTTTACGCAGTCCTGCTTCCCGATCACTGCTTTTTCC
>CAJFMZ010000175.1 GCA_904393575.1 uncultured Sellimonas sp.
CTGAGGAAAGCCGCTGCTTGATTCGGTCTGTCATATGATGTTTCTCCTTTCTCCTTCTCGCATATCCGCAGACATTCGTTAGTTCAATATAATTTTTAGTATATCGCATTCAGTAAAAAAGAGCAATCCAGCCTTTCTATCCTTCTCTCATAATCCGGAGCAGCAATGATACGGTTCCCACCTGGTAACCGCTGACCGCATATATGACATTTTGGGCGCCTTTGGTCACCGCAATCATAGGAAGCTTTTCATGATCCACATACAGTCTTCTGCCTACTGACGGGACATGACCATCAAAATCGTCAAAATACACCTGCATCTCCGGAAATACCTGCAATACACTACAAAAAAGCGGATGATTCCATGCCTCCTTTGACCGGACAAACAGGCAGATCCTGGATGCCAGTTCTGCAAATCGTTCCCGGCCTTCCAGAAGCTCGTGAAAGATATGTTCAGTAGGTTCTTCACCTGCCCCTGCCCAGATCAGTACATGTTTTCCCTCTTCTGTCAGCATTTTGGAAGAGACCGCCTTCCCTTTTAGATCCAGCACAGAAAATTCCGGCAGGGCCAGAGAGGTCAGAAGATCGGCAAAGCACTCCTCTCTGAGTGAAAGCGTTACATCCCTTCTGTCGCCCGCAGTAAGGAAAATCCTGCATTCTTTTGCGGATACCGCTCCATTTGGAAGCCGTAGGGCAGTCAAAATCCGGTAAGTTCCCTCTTCCAGCCAAAACTGACAAGATCCCTCTTTCCACCCTGCATCGTCAAGTGCAAGTGGCGGATCATACTCTTTTGTAAATTTGGTGATACTCCAGTTCTGCCCGGATTTCCAGTCCTCACCGTCTTCTGTGTGCAGCACAAGAAGTGCCTGTTTCTGTTTTTCCGGAGAAATCCAGTCCCCTTCCTTCCAGAACTCGACGGATCCATCTTCTGGACTGATTCTTGCCGGGATACCAAAGCTCCTTGCCATAGCGACAAATAATACCCGTTTGGAGCGTCTGCTTCCGCATCTCATCCTGTAGCAGGCGACCGGCGTTGTCAGTACTGTACTTCGTTCCTGTTCCGGGCACTCCCGGATCTTTTTCTGAATCCACTTCCACAGGCTGAGAGGATCCTTTCGACAGGCTTCCTGATCTTGTCCACAGATTTCTCCCTGAAACCAGAGACGATATGGAGTGAGGATTTCATCCTCTACTCTTGGATTCAGTACAGCATCGATAAAAAGCGCTTCCGGCAGGCTGTCCCTGTACAACAGTGCTCCTTCTACATGATCACGCAGAACATCCGCCCGGATATCGGTCTGATCTTTTCGTGTCAGCGTTGTACACAGCGCTTTTCCCAGTTGTTGTTCTGCTTCTGACCGGCTGGAAAGCCAGATGGAAAAGTGCTGCTTCTCTGGATTCTCCCAGTCTGCCCGTTTCTTTTCCTGCTTTGCTTTCAGCTTTCGAAGCTTTCTGTTTTCCTCTGCTTTTTGCTCCGGATCCGGACGTCTGCTGACCGGCGGACGATCCCTGGGAGGTATGAAATCCAGATCCTTCCATATTTCCTTTTCGGATCCCTTCTTTCTCTTCTCCGACAGTCTCAAAAGGCCCGTCTGCTCTTTTCTCGTATCCAGCAAAATCTCTCCATCCAATTCTTTTGTTGTCGCAGTTACATGCAGACTTCCCGCTCCTGTAACAAGGGATACCTTTCCTTCCGCATCCGTGCAACGTCGTGCAATCGGTAAAAAGGCCGCATAGTTCAGAACTTCAAAAGATACCGGAAGAGCCGGCAGAGCACGTCCCTGGGCATCCTGCACGGTCACTTCCACCTTGCGGATCTGATCCGCATATCGATTCGTCACCGGTTCTATAACAGCCAGATCCTCCTGCCACTCCTGCTCTCCCGGAGGGATAAGTCTGCCGTCAAAACGTCTGGTGTGAATCAACATGGCACGGGAAGCGGCATACTCAAACCAGCCCAGGTCCAACAAAGGCTCTGGCTCGCAGGCCCCCAGAAAGTGCCATGCTCCCTGGATCCAGACTTCCACCCAGGCATGATTATCATCGCAGTGGGACCAGTACGGCGCATAAACCTGCCGTGCCGGAATTCCTGCGCTCCGCAGGGCATTGACCGCAAAGACGGATTCCTCCCCGCAGCGGCCATATCCCCGTTCATAGACTGCAAGAGCCGATAAGGTCCGGTCATCTCCCGCTTCATAGGTAACTTCCCCGGCACACCATTCATTGACCTCCAGTGCAGTCCGCTGCGGATCTTCTCCTGTGAGCGTTTCCTCTAGATGCTCATAAAAGAGCTTCCGGCAGGGCCGGATTTCCTCCTCGTTGACCCGGTGGCAGAGCACATACCGGGCAAAAATCTCCTCCGGCAGTTCCCTCACCCGTTCCTTGTGTTCATACAGCCAGACTCCATGTCGGGCAAAATCCAGGAATGTTTCTATCGGATAATTTCCAATATCACTGTAAGGCATGCAGGCATAGAGATACCGCATGGCAACAGCCTCCGTTTCCGGAAGTGTCCGGATTTTCTGATCGATCGGTTCCATGTATAAGCTAAGATCGCTGCAGATCTTCTGATAGGCCTCCTCAATGTTTGTTCGGCTTTTCTCTAAAAACATCTTGTCCTTCTCCTTTTTGTGTTCTCTTCTACTGATCCGGATTTACAGTCTTTTCAGAATTTCGGCTGCCTGTCGTACCGTTTCCTCCGATGTACGGAACAACGTATATTCACTGAACTCTTTCAGTCCCATATGTACCTTGGAATTCCGATACTCCATCCGGCTGTTTACTGCCTGCTTGGCTGACATATGGTATGCCCGGATCCCGGTTTTCTGATATAGCAGCTTTAGATGTTCTAACGTGATGCCGCCTCCTGCCTGGATGCAGATCTGCCCGCCGCTTTCCTTCTGCAGACCGGCAAGCAGATCCGCCCCTTCCAGACAGGCATCCTTCTGCCCGGACGTAAGAATCGTGTCGATTCCAAGCTCCTTTGCAGTCGCGAGAGTCTCCATCGGATCCCTGCAGACATCAAAGGCCCGGTGAAGGGTCACAGTCATACTGCCCCGCTCCTCCAAAAGCTGTTCCATTCCTGTCCGGTCCAGACTCCCATCCGGGGAGAGCATTCCAATGACAATCCCGTCCGCCCCCAGTTCCCGAAACATCTGAACCTCCTCTTTCATCTGACTTTTTTCAAAATTCGAATAGCAGAAATCCCCAAACCTTGGACGAATCAGCACATGAACCGGAAGCCGGGTCTCCCTCTTCACTGCTTCAAAAAGCTTCACGCCCGGTGTCGTACCGCCTACTATCAGGTCCTGGCAAAGCTCCAGTCTGACAGCGCCTCCCCGTTTTGCCGCAACTGCTGACTCCACCGAGTCCACACAGATTTCCAGTATATAATCTTTCATATGATTCTTCCTCCCTGTGTCCGTACTCCATTTTTCCTTTTCTCAGTATACCGCAGTTTGCGGAAGAACAACAGCTCTAACGTGAAAACCTTCTATGAAATCTTCGGATCAGTGTTCTACAGCCCCGAATCATTCCGTACAGGAAAAGAGCCTTTATCACCTGTTCCGAGGTAGCTCTTTCATACCAGAGTGCTCCCTGAGGCAGAGAGAACACCAGCCGTCCCACAACCTGTTCAGGATCTGCCGGGCAAAAATCTTCCCGTTCGTTAGCATCCCCTTTGGTAATCAGTCCCTCTCCCGTCTTTTCTATCAGGCGATGCAGCACCATCTGTCCGTTTTCCAACCGGAACGCAATGACATCACCTGGACGGGCATCACTTGCAGTGCAGGATTTGATATAGGCCATATCGCCTTCCTGAATCTTTGGCGCCATGGATCCGGACAGGACCCGGACCGGCCGGACTCCTGCGAATCCGGGGCAGGCAAAGAGAACTACATAGCAGATCATACAAAGGATCAGTACCGTATCGATCCTTCGGATCCACCTATCCATGTCTTCTCCGCCGTATCACAAGAATCCCAGCTGTCATGGCTGCTCCCATCAGGAACATGAACAGAATCAGATGACTTTCGTCCCCTGTTTTGACTGTTTCTCTTTGCACTTCCTGCAGAAATTCTGCTTCTTTTTCCTCAGATACCGCCCGGAAGGTCCAGGTAAGCCCGGCATTCAAAAGTCGATAAGCATTATCCATCTCATCTGGAAAATGCAGTGTAAACGTCAGACGGTCTTTTGCGTCTTTTGGATACCGGTCCAAAAGCGCATACTGTCCGGACGGATACTCTAAAAGCTTCCCCTGATATAAAAC
>CAJFMZ010000176.1 GCA_904393575.1 uncultured Sellimonas sp.
TTTAGATCACTGATCTCGGAGACGAGATCGGTGACCTAAATCTCCGTGACAAGTGATCTATTTATCCGTGAACAATGATCTATTCACGCGTAATATACACTGGTGGCAAAAGACCGGAAACTTACATGGAATCAGGGAGTGCCATTTGGGTTTAACAGCTGGGCAGGACTGGAATTTCGGCTGAATGAAGACAATTTTCGGAATACAGGAATATTTCTTGGTGATGTATTGCGCCCTGCAGGTTACGAGAATCAAGGCTGCAATTATGTAAATATGGATAACGGATGGCAGAATCTGGACAGCAGCAGATTCAAAGATCTGGTGGAGGAGCTTCATCAACATGGACAAAAAGCAGGAATCTATGATGCTCCGTTTATCTGTTCGGAAGAAGATAGAGGCAGGGAAATCCCTGGTGCACCGGGACATCGATACGAAGAGATCATGCTCAGGGACAGGCAGGGACAGGTTCTTCCTAAATTGGATGGATCTTATCCGCTCGATGTAACACATCCGGTATGGAAACAGCAGATGAAATGGAAATTGGACCGGTTTGTGGAGTGGGGATTTGATTATCTGAAGATGGATTTTCTGAGCCATGGAGGTGTTGAGGGGTGCCATTATGACAAGGCTATCCGGACAGGACGGCAGGCGATTGCGGTTGGATATCAATGGATCGCAGAGCATCTGTCGAAAGCACGGATTGGAAAGGACTTTTTCATCAGTCTCTCCATTGCACCATTATTTCCTCACGGATATGGTCACGCAAGACGTTTTGCCTGCGATGCGTTTGGAAGAAATGAGGATGTAGAATATACACTGAATGCAGAAACATATAGCTGGTGGCAGAATGGTAGACTTTATTCGTTTAATGATCCGGATCACATCTGTCTTCTCAGGAGTTTTGAAATGGAGCGGGACAGCTCATTAGGAGAAGCAAGAGCCCGTTATACAGCATCCGTGATTTCAGGAACAGTCATGATGCTCAGCGATGATTACGAACGGCCGGAAGCACGGGAGCGTGCTGCACAGTTGGCAACGAATCAGGAAGTGAATCGGGTCGCAAGATCCGGCGTGGCATTTTGTCCTGTATCCAGCGCCGGTGGATTTGCAGCTAATGCCTATACGGCAGTGATTAACGGGAAACATTACCTGGCAGTTTTCCATTGGGAGGATACAAAAGCAGTGGAGGAGGTAGATCTTTCTAGGGCACAACTGTCTCCCGGCACTGTCTGGAAAGAGCTGTGGAGTGGAAAGACTATGCAGGATGAGCAGGGGATTTTGAGATGGTATGCGGATGGATGCGATACCATTCTGTTGGAAGAAATGACAGTATAAGAAAGCTGTTTGGTTGATTTTTATTAGGCGACACTCGTGTCTGGTCAAAAAAACGGCATTTTCTCACTTTATGTCGTGTAAGAGAATGAATTTTTCTTATAAACTGTTGGTACAGGAGGTGAAACAGATGGATCAGAAAAAGACAGGCCGGTTTTTAAAAGTACTTCGTAAAGAAAAAGATATAACGCAGGAAGAATTAGCGGAAGTGCTAGGGGTATCAAGCAGAACTGTTTCCCGTTGGGAAACCGGAAGCAATATGCCCGATATCAGTCTGCTGGTGGAACTGTCTGAATTCTATCAGGTTAGTATTGCCGAAATTATTGACGGAGAAAGGAAAAGTGAGAAAATGAATCAGGAGACAAAGAATACTGCAATCAAAATGGCAGAATACAGCAAAAACGAGTTTAAGATAGAGACAAGAAAAATACTCAGTCTTTTCTTTATCATTTTTGGAACGTTTATTCTCCTTTCAGCTTTAGCTGTATTCCCAAATGAAAGCAGCTGGGGATGCGTCTATGCAACCATCGGCGGAATCTTATTAATCATTGGAATATATTTAAAAATGAAGTCTGCACTGATAAAAAGGAGTCTGCGGATAGGAACTGTGATCGGGTGTGCCATTGCATTATTCGGATTTTTTCAGGTGTCAGATTATATTGGAGTGACACAATTTCATCAGATTCCCAGATTTAGCTATGAAAAAATATATGGTGACGACATAGTGGAACATAAAACTTTATTTTATACAGTCATACAAAAAAATCCTGGGACTGAGGAAGAAGAGGTTGAGATTATAAAGTAGCTTTGGGGATAGTGAGACGTTTGGAAAAGTTTTACGAACGCCGTAGAAAAGAAAAATGAAAACGAAATGGAAAGGGAGAGCAGACAGAGGATGCACTGCTCTTTCTTTTTCTATATGTGGAAAGAAAATGACAGAAAGAATAAGGAATGGTATAATAAAAAAGAATAGTTTGATAATTTCGGTATGGGGATAAGCCCCGATTTAAAAGCATGTAGGAGATGAGAGTATGGAGTTGACAACCGAAAGATTAATCCTTCGTCCCTGGAATGAAGGAGATGCAGAAGGCCTGTTTGAATATGCAAGCAATCCGGATGTGGGACCTCCGGCAGGATGGCCGCCTCACAAAAATATTGAGGAAAGTATGGATGTGATCCGGAACGTTTTTTCGGGCAGCGAATGCTATGCAATCTGTGAAAAAGAAAATGGAAAAGCGATCGGAGCAGTTGAGCTGAAGCTGAACGGTCATACAGATATGACCAGGCGTGATGACGAATGTGAGCTTGGTTACTGGCTTGGAAAGCCCTTCTGGGGAAGGGGATATATGCCGGAAGCGGTAAAGGAGCTCATCCGGCATGGGTTTGAAGATCTGGGAATGACGACAATCTGGTGCGGCTATTATGGTGGAAATGAGAAATCCAGAAGAGTTCAGGAAAAAACAGGGTTTGTATACCATCACACTTGTGACAAGGTGCCGGTACCATTGCTGAACGAGACAAGAATCGGTCATACAAATTATATGACAAAAGAGCAGTGGAAAAAAATAAAAGGTTAGAAGGAACGGAACATTCTGGTGGAAGTTGATGGCAGGTAAAATAAGAGGACGTTCGGGAGGTAACAGTCATGCAGTATGAATGTAAAAATACAGTGTTAGAGACAAAAGTATTCCCGGAGTATCAGGAGCAATATCTTGCAGATCCGAAATCAGGTCCGTGTCCTTTTTTCAAAAAAGGTGATACCTTCGTTTTAAAGAGAACAAGTGAACAGGATGATTTTTATCATCTGATGAATGGGAAATTCTGAGGTGAAGCATGGGATGCGATCAGCCGGTATGTGTATTCCGCACTTCAGAGAGGAGCTATCATGCGTAACTGGACCAATGATGACAGAATGATGATTGCATGCTGCAACGACGGAACAAGGCCAGTGATCTTTAAGATTGAAAGGATTGATATTCCGGAAACGGAAGAAGAAAAAGTGTGGCTGAAAAAACAGAACTTTAAGCATGATGCCAGTGATGCTTATACAGGGTAATCTGAAAAGGAGAGTTACTTATGGAAAAAATCGTGATTGAGAAGGCCATTTGCTATATCAAGGAATTCTTTTCTAATGAGTACAGTGGTCATGATTACTGGCATTCATACAGAGTTTATAAACTGGCGTCTAGGATTGCAGAAGAAGAGCACGCAGATCTCCTGATTGTCCAGCTTGCGGCCCTTCTTCATGATGCGGATGACAGAAAGATTTCTCCAAATACGCATGAAAAAAAGGGGAATGCAATTTCATTTATGAAACAGAATGGTGTGGAAGACCAAATCATTTCTGAAGTGGTGAAGATTATAGAAGAAGTTTCTTATGCAGGAGAGGATTCAGTGGTACCGCAAAGCATAGAAGGAAAATGCGTGCAGGATGCGGACAGGTTGGATGCCATGGGAGCGATCGGCATTGCAAGAGCTTTTGCTTATGGAGGAAACCATAATCGGGTAATGCATGACCCTGATATAAAACCGAATCTTTATATGACAAAAGAGGAATACCAGAATCATCTGTCCACAACTATCAATCACTTTTATGAGAAGCTCTTTCGGCTAAATGGGATGATGAATACTTCTGCGGCCAAGAAAATAGCTGTGCATCGGGATCAGGCCATGCACCAGTATATCGATGAATTTCTTCTTGAGTGGGAAGGAGAAAGGTAATAAAACAGGCCATAAAGTTCTCTGTAAGCTATTTTTGCGCTGGACATCATGGAAAAAGGGGAACAGGACTGGAATACAGGTAGGAGGGAAAGATTGAAAATGAATAGTAGAGGGTATCCATTCCCTTAATCGCATGACAAACAAGCCATCTTTCGGTGGCCGCTTTAAAAATTGAATATTGAAAAGTT
>CAJFMZ010000177.1 GCA_904393575.1 uncultured Sellimonas sp.
AGAGACGACAAAGTCAAGGAGGTAAAACATGAACACACAGTTTCAGGGCATTTATGCCGTAGTAGTCACACCATTCCACGAGGACGGAACATTTGATTTTGAGTCAGCAAAGAAAAATCTGGACTGGCTGATTGAGCAGGGTGTGCAGGGAGTCTGCATCCTGGGAGCAACCGGAGAATATCAGAGTATTTCCGATGAAGAACATATGGCCTATGTAAAAGAGATTGTTCCTTATGTGAAGGACCGTGTCAGCGTCATCGTAGGCGCTTCCAGAGAACGCCCGGAAGACGTTGTCAAACTTGTCAACAATATTAAAGAATGCGGCGCCCATGCGGCAATGGTGCTTCCGTCCTTCTACTGCCACCCGGCACAGGATGAGATTGTAGAGCACTACCGTTATATCGAAGAGCAGACACAGTTCCCGATCGTTGCATACAACAATCCGGGATCCGCCGGGATCGAGATCGGGAAAGAAGCCTTCCAGGAGATCATGGCACTTCCGTACACTGCGATTGTCAAAGAGTCCAGCGGAAGCATGCAGAAGCTGACAGAAGTTCTGATGGATGCTCCGGACAAGGTATCCGTATTCTGCGGATGTGACAATCTTGCATACGAAAGCTTTGCCGACGGAGCCTGCGGATGGATCTGTATGCTGGCAAACGTGGCGCCGAAACAGTGCGTAGAGCTCTATCAGGCAGTCTATGTAGAAGGAGACCTGAAGAAAGGAAAAGAAATCTACAAAGAGATCCTGCCGGCACTGAACGTACTGGAATCCTTCCCGAAACCGGTACAGGCGCTGAAATACGGCCTTGGCCAAAAGGGATTAAACGGCGGATACGTCAGAAGACCGCGTATGGAATTAAACGATGAGGAAAAAGCATATCTTTCCGAAGCGATGAAATTTGAAACACTTCGATAAAGCACAGAACAGGAAGTTCATTTCAGAAAGAGAGGTAAGAGCAGTATGGAAATCCGTAAACTGTATATCAATGGAGAATGGGTTGATTCCGCACAGGATGAGTGGATTGAGATTGAAAATCCGGCTACACATGAAATCATCGCCAAAGTGCCAAGAGGAAACAAGGATGATGTAGACAAGGCGGTAAAAGCCGCAAGGGCAGCATTTGAAACATGGCAGTACACTCCTCTGGAAGAAAGAGTGGATCTGATGAAGAAGGTAGTGGCAGGTCTGGAAGCAAGACGACAGGAACTGATCGAGACCATCACAAAAGAACTCGGTTCTCCGTACAAGGTTTCCGCAGAAGTACATACGGACCCGTTTATTCTGGAAGCAAAGCATTATATCAAGACCGCTTCGGAATTCCCGTATGAACAGAGAAGACTGACATCAGTAGTCAGAAGAGAACCGGTAGGTGTTGTAGGCGGTCTGACTCCGTGGAACTTCCCTCTGGAACAGATTGAAAAGAAAGTCGTGCCGGCGCTTCTGGCAGGCAACTGCGTTGTATTAAAGCCAAGCCAGTATACACCTTTGACCGCATATATTCTTGCGGAAGAGATCGATAAAGCAGGATATCCGGCAGGTGTCTTCAATCTGGTAACAGGACGGGGCGGAGAAGTCGGAAATGCCCTTTCCACACACGAAGATGTGGATATGATTTCCTTTACAGGATCCACAGGAGCAGGCCGGGAAGTGGCAAGAATGGCTCTTGGAAATATCAAGAAGATTGCTCTGGAGCTTGGCGGAAAATCCGCGGCGATCCTTCTGGACGGCGGAGACTGGGAGAATGGAATTCATTCCGTACTGGAGACGGTTGTACCGAATGCAGGACAGACCTGCAACGCCCTGACAAGACTTCTCGTACCGAAGGACGGACTTGCACGGGCAGAGGAAATCATCAAAAGACAACTGGAGGACTATAAATACGGACCGGCTGATGATCCGACCGTGACACAGGGACCTCTGTCATCCAAGAAACAGTTTGACCGTGTCAAAGGCTACATCGAACTCGGATTGCAGGAAGGCGCCAGAATGGTAGTCGGAGAAGTGCCGGAAGACAATGGAAGCTATTATGTAAAACCGGTCATTTTCAGTGATGTGAAACCGGATATGAGAATCGCACAGGAAGAAATCTTCGGACCGGTACTGGTTGTACTTCCTTATGAGACGGAAGAAGAAGCAGTCCAGATTGCAAACGACAGCATTTATGGACTTGCAGGCGCTGTATTTGGACCGGAAGAAGAGGCAAACAAAGTTGCGCGCCAGATGAAGACAGGAACGGTCTATGTCAACGAAGGACAGTGGGATCCGACCTCTCCGTTCGGAGGATACAAACAGTCCGGACTTGGAAGAGAAGGCGGTGTAGAGGGATACGAAGAATTCCTCGAAATCAAGACCATTTACGACAAATAGGATAAACATGCCATAATAACCTCACAGAGCAAGGGGCAGCGGCTCGTAAAGAGCTGCTGTCCCTTGCTGTATCGATCAGGAGTAACTCCGGGTATCCGGTTCTTCCGGAAGAAAGCCCTCAAAAATAAAGTAGTCAAAGACATGCTCGCAGGCATAATATTCCCGCGGGGACTTGACGGTCCAGGCAAAACACGGAATGCCGAATACCACCCGGCAGATCGTCAGGGAAAGAGCGCTTCTTGCGTGATGATCGTAGGCGATGAAATCCGGCTTTGTCAGAAAGTTGGTAAGCAGATGACGCGGAAAATAGTAGACCGGGTGTACCCGACCGTCATCCTTGTGGAAGTTCATACCAAGCTGGCCTCTGACAGAATACGGACGGTATTTCCGGAACCACATCAAAGCTAACGGATGGAAAGACTCCATACAGTAAGGACCGCTGTAGTGATCCAGAAGCTCCGCAGTCTTCCGGCAGATGGAGCTTCCCACATGCTTATATTTGATCTCCACGAGAAGCGGCACCTTGCCGTCTACCAGATCCAGGACATCCTGAAGGAGCGGGATACGCTCGTTTGTTCCAAGAACGGGCAGCTCTTTGAGCTCTTCATAAGTCAGTTCATCCACATCCTTTTCCACTTTGCAGATCCGCTTCAGGTCAAAATCGTGCGCTACAACAACCTGTCCATCTTTTGACAGCTGGACATCCAGCTCGATTCCGTATCCGTGTTCCACCGCACGACGGAATGCAGCCATCGTATTTTCCGGAATTCCAAGACTTAAGTCATGAAGCCCCCGGTGGGCGTAAAATTTTCCAGGCATCCGCTTCGGCCGCCCGATCAGCCTGGGTGTAATAGAAAGCAGGTAGAAAAGACCTGCTGTCAGTCCTTTTTTGATCCATGAATGTCTATTTTCCGTCATCATACACTCCTCCTCGACAAAAAACATTTCTATTCATTATGATAGCACAAATCCGACAAAGGGGCGGAAAAAAATTAGTAACTCTTTATCCATACGGGCTGAATAGTTGCTGAAATTGTTTATAGATTTTTCATTGGAGTTTCAAGCGGTGCTTTGTTATACTATACTGAGGAATCAATGTTCCATATTGATACAAAAAGAGGTGCGGTTGATGAAAGAAAACTTGAAAGAAGTCTATACGCAGAGGACGGACAGCTCTGATCTGGCAAACAGCGTGGAATTCACGGCATTGATGAATAAATATAAATGTGCGATCATGGAAGTTGAGACGAAATTGAATGTGCTGGATGCGGAGTTTTCTCTGAACTATGACAGAAATCCGTTTGAGTCCATTGAGACGAGACTGAAATCTCCGGCCAGTATTATGGAGAAGCTCAAAAGGAAAGGGTTTGAGCCGACTCTGGAAAATATCGAAAACAATCTGTTTGACGTGGCCGGCGTCCGTGTAGTCTGCGCATTCCAGGAAGATATCTACAAGCTTGCGGAGCTGCTGACCGGACAGGATGATATCCGGCTGCTGCGGACGAAGGATTACATACAGCATCCAAAGGATAATGGATACCGGAGTCTTCATCTGATTCTGGAAGTGCCGATATTTCTGGCGGACGGCAAAGAATATATGAAAGTGGAAGTCCAGTTCCGGACGATCGCCATGGATTTCTGGGCAAGTGTGGATCACAGGCTTCGTTACAAAAAGGAGATTGACGATGAAGGGGAGATCCAGAGAAAGCTGAAACGGTGCGCCACGGTGATCTCTCAGCTGGATCAGGAGATGCAGGATATCCGGAATATGATTGAGAAGAGCAACGGCGGCAATCAGAAGCCCAGATATATCTGATTTTCGACGGCATGTTTTACGAAA
>CAJFMZ010000178.1 GCA_904393575.1 uncultured Sellimonas sp.
AAAGTTTTATTCTTGCTCTTTCTGAATGCATTCTTTGATTTTCTCATTGATCTTCTGCTCTTTGAAGGTCACGCACTGAATAATAGAGTTGCAGACCTCCCGCGCCTTGGAATTGCCATGCGTCTTAACCACCAGACCGTTAAGTCCAAGAAGCGGAGCTCCACCGTATTCACTTGCGTCGAATCCTTTCATCGTCTCCTTCAGCGCAGGCTTTACAAGCAGGGCGCCGATCTTTGTCCTTAAGTTCTTCATCATGCCCTCTTTGAGCTTGTCAACCAGCACGCCTCCTACGCCTTCATACAGCTTCAGAATGATATTGCCCGCAAAAGCTTCGCAGACAATCACATCCGCATCTCCATACGGGATATTCCGCGCCTCGATGCTCCCGGTAAAATTGATATCCGGACATGCCTTCAGCATCGGGAACGTCTCCTTCACAAGTGCATTGCCCTTCTCCTCCTCGGCACCGATATTGACAATCGCTACCTTCGGATTCTTCACACCCATGACATGTTCCATATAGATGGAACCCATTTTTGCAAACTGCACCAGATGGGACGGTCTGGCATCCACGTTTGCTCCACAGTCAATCAAAAGCGAAAATCCTTTTTTCGTCGGTAAAAGCGGCGCAAGAGGCGGTCTCTCCACCCCTTTGATTCTTCCTACAATCACCTGTCCGCCGACAAGGATGGCTCCTGAGCTTCCTGCTGACACAAACGCATCGGCCTCGCCTTTTTTCACCATATTCATCGCCACGACAATCGAAGAATCCTTTTTCCTGCGAATCGCCATCACTGGCGGCTCCGCTGTCTCAATCACCTCGCTGGCACCTTTGATCTCGATCTGCTCTTTGTCGTAAGTATATTTCGCCAGTTCTTCCTTTATGATGTCTTCTTTCCCGACAATCACGATATGAATATCCTTACGCTTATTCACTGCCTCAACAGCGCCTTTGATGATCTCGAACGGGGCATAATCCCCTCCCATGGCGTCAAGCGCCACCTTCGTGTATTCTGCCATGCTTCTACCTCCTAGCATTCTATCAGTAATTCTACTAGACATTGCTGTAAAAATCAATGCTTTTCTACGCTTTTCAGGTTCCCTCTGCCATATACCTGGAAACCGGGGCTCCTTTAGGAGCTCTTGGTGATACGATATTCCCGTTTCAGCGCACTCATAATGACTCTGGATACTACATCCACGATGTTGAATCCAAACGCAATCGCCAGACATGTAGTGGCAAGAAGAATTCCCTCACTGGATACCAGTGCGGAATCATTGCTGACAAATCCGTACATCATATAATAAAGATTTGGTCCAGGAATCAGCGGGAAAACGGATGCAGTCAGGAAAATCGTCGACGGCGCCTTATTCACCCTGGACATGATAAAGGCATAAAATCCGACAAACACAGCCGCAATCAGCGTAGCCAGGAAATTGCTCGGTTTAATGGCAAATACAAGTGCGTAAATGCCCCATGTAATAAACGCTCCGACCCCGGAATAGAAAACCTGACGTCCCCGTACCTTAAACCACATGGCAAATCCGATACATGCAATAGTACAGGAAACCAGTTGAAGCGGAATACTCGGTGTCAGCATGAAACCTTCTGCCGACCGTTCATGAAAAATCAGCATGGCCAGCGCAATTCCCAGGGCAATCCCTGTAGCTCCAAGAATCGAATTTAAAATATTGATCGAACCGGAAATAAAATCCCGCTGCAGCAGCTCCCGGAATCCATTGGTCGTTCCAAGTCCACTGATCAAAAGCATGACAATTCCGATCATAATCCGGTCAGGGTGTATGCCGATTCCATTTCTGGTTGCCAGAATGATAATGATTTCGGACAGAAACGCAAGAATCAAATTGTAAATCATCAGATTGCCTTCCCGCGTGCTCAGCCATTTTCCCACAAAGACGATCATCAATGAAACAACGACCGCAACAAGCGCATCGATGACTCCGCATCCAAAAAATACGGCGAACCCGGCGCCTCCCATCACACCTGCTACATACCTTAAGATCTCCGGCTGCTCCGGGCGGCTGATAACCTCCTGGAACTTCACTTTCAGCTGCTCTGCGTCCGGCTTATGGGCGCAGACATATCGGGAAAGATTATTCAGATAATCCAGCCTGTCAAAATCATTCTCCGATGTCTCAATATGCCTGACCTGAGTGATAAACTCTCCCTCCGGCGTCTTGGCAGTCACCTGAATGTTGCTCGGAATCACAAACACATCGTATCTGACAAATCCATAACTTTTCAGCATCCTGTAGAGAGCGTCCTCCAGCCGGAAATTTTCTGCACCGCTTTTGAGCATTTCTTCTCCAATATCCAGGATACCTTCAACGATTTTGTTGTAATCCATCTTCCTTACTCACTCCACTTCCTTTTTTCTTTCTTAAGTACTTTCCTATTCTAGCAAAAAACTTTCCGTTTTTCATCCCTTTTCTAAAAGAATTCCTCTTCTTTTACAATTTTCTCCAGTTCTCCACCGCTTCCCCCTTTTCTCTTTCCCGAATCGCAAAAGCGTTCGGCCTGCCGGGAAGCTGCGCACACGTGGAAAATGGCGGGAATCCCTTTATGGACCCCCGCCATTTTTTCATCATCCATCGTCTTTGGTTTAGTTTTTCTTCTTTGCCAGGTAGTCAGTTATATTCTTCTTCAGCATAAAGAGGATCAGAATAGCCCCAATATAACCATTTAAAACATAAATGACATTGACCAGGGTCCTGAATGGAAGGAACAGGCCGACCAGAAGACCAACTACTGCAAGTACAATCGTCAGAATACGGAATTTGGAAGTTCCTTCTTTTGCAAACCGGGATACCGGATTGTAAAGAAGCGGAACCGCCGTTGTATAGATTCCGGCAAATACGACAATCGCAAAAATAGCAGAGAACGGTTTCCAGATCTTCATGGCAAGAATCAGATTCGGAATATCTGCGTTCCATACATAGGTGCTGCCGCCTTCAAGCGGTGTATTGATATTGGCGATCTGACCAAAAGAAATCAGGGCGATTGCCACACAGACAGCAACTGTGCCGCCTACGATACCATAATTAAGATCTTTCTTTTTGTTCTTAGAACCAAGTGCCGCTGTAAAGCTTGCAAACCAGAGAAGAACGAATCCAGCATAAGATAAACCGGAAATCAGCCAGTTTGCTCCGGCATTTTTAATTGTTTCACCATCTGCCGCTCCGGCATAGGCTCCAGTCCGGATAATCTCCAGCCCTTCACCAATGTGAGCTCCATCTTTGATACAGGTTACAAGACCGATAAAAATACAAAGAACTACGATAATCGGTCCAACTACACCAATAGCATCGACAAGGGAATTCAGTCCTCCTACTACGGTAATGACCGCCACAACTGTCAGAATCACTGCTCCTGCCCAGTTCGGAAGTCCATATTCCTGATGCAGAGTCGATGCCGCTCCGCCGATCATAACCCAGAATGACATATAACAGAAAATGGTGGAATAATAATCATAGAATGTACCGATATATTTTCCACAGTAATACTTATATACATCATTTCCATGTTCAAATCTCTCTTCAGCTCCCGCTTTCGCAAAGTTGAAATTATAATACAAAAACGCAACCGCAAACACGAGAATTACAAGAAGTGACTTCCAGCCGTATGCTGTAAAGTACTGAATGATTTCCTGTCCTGTCGCAAATCCGGATCCAATCGTAAATGCAATGACTGCTCCTGCCAGAATCAGAACTCTCTTCCAGTTCACTGCGCTGTTCTCTTTGCCCATAGAGTCCCCTCCTATCCATCAATAATATAGAACGGGTACAGTACAGAGCTGTACTGTACCCTGATCCTGTTATGTCTTTTTCCTATCTGTTCTTTAGAAATTATCTTTCTCAAATACGGTCTGCTCTGTTACTTCTGTCTGAAGTGCTTTGAGCGCCCGGCGTACCATCCGCTTACGGATCTTCTTGGAATCCACTTCTCCCTGAGTAGGATCTCCAAGAGGATATGGAATACCAACACCTGGGATGATTCTGTTCGCTCCGATTGTAAGGGAAATCGGAACAACTGTTGCCATATGTACTACAGGAACCCCATATTTTTCGATTCCTTTTACCATCGTTGCACCGCAACGAGTACAGGTACCTCATGTGCTGACGAGGATAACCCCGTCAACATGCTCCTGTTCTGTGAGGATCTTACCGATCTCATCA
>CAJFMZ010000179.1 GCA_904393575.1 uncultured Sellimonas sp.
GTCACGAGAGCTGTCACTCTGTGATGATCAGTGCTGACAGTTATCAGCGGAACGTGTTATATATTATCACTCTGGCTTATAAATGTCAACTACTTTTTTTCATTTTTTCATCAATATATTTTCCAGCCTGTTTGGGCTGAAGTCACGGCCGCTTTCCAATTCGGCTGTGACTTCAAATTCACTACCTATAGATATGAAATCGCTTCGCTGACATTTTTTACCCCAATCAGGCGCATTCCTTTGACCTCTCCGACACTCTCCATGGAAACAGCCGGAATCATACAGGTGTGGAATCCCAGTTTTTGTGCTTCCAGGACTCTTTGCTTCGGCATGCTGACCGCGCGGACTTCTCCACTCAGTCCGACTTCTCCGAACACAATCATATGTGGATCTGTTACTTTGTTCTGGTAACTGGACACAAGTGCCAGTACAATACCAAGATCGATAGCCGGCTCATTCATACGGATTCCTCCCGCAATATTCACATAGGCATCACAGTCGCCAAGGGCCATGCCCAGTCTTTTTTCCAGTACTGCCATCAAAAGGTTTACCCTGTTATAGTCCGTTCCTGCAGCAGTTCTTCTTGGCATTCCAAAACTAGTCCTGCACACAAGCGCCTGAATCTCCAGCAGAATCGGACGTGTGCCTTCCATGGAGCAGGCTACAACAGAGCCCGACGCCTGTTCCGGTCTGCCGTTCAGCATGAATTCGGACGGATTCTTCACCTCATGGAGTCCATTTTCCCGCATCTCAAATACGCCGATCTCATTGGTGGATCCAAACCGGTTCTTTACACTGCGCAAAATCCTGTAGGACGCATGCCGGTCCCCTTCAAAATACAGAACCGTATCTACCATATGTTCCAGAACTCTGGGACCTGCCACAGTTCCTTCTTTTGTTACATGTCCGACAATAAAAATCGTAATCCCCATTCCTTTTGCCAGATGCATCAATGTATTAGTCGCCTCACGGACCTGGGAGACACTTCCCGGAGCCGATCCGACTTCTTCACTGTACATGGTCTGAATAGAGTCAATTACTGCCATATCCGGTTTTTTTGTCTGAATGACCTCCTCAATCAGTTCCAGATTGGTCTCACACAAAAGGGAGACCTGGTCACTGAATGTACCCATCCGGTCCGCCCGGAGTTTAATCTGCCTTGCGGATTCTTCTCCGGAAATATAGAGAATCTCCTGATTTTGCTTTCCAAGAACCTGACAGACCTGAAGAAGCAGTGTGGACTTTCCGATCCCAGGATCTCCTCCAACGAGGACAAGGGAACCTTTTACAATGCCTCCCCCAAGTACACGGTCCAGTTCCTCCATATCGGTATGAATCCGTTCTTCTCCTTTTGTTTCAATTCTGGAAAGGGAAACCGGCTCTGCTTTTCCTCTTGCTTTTGTCATACTTCCTTTTTCCGGAACTTTTTTTTCTTCTACAAACGTATTCCATTCCCTGCATACCGGGCACTGTCCCAGCCACTTTGCCTCTTCATGTCCGCAGTTCTGGCAGAAAAATACTGTTTTCTTTGCTTTTGCCATATTTCTTCTCTCCTGTCTGAACATTTTCTTTTCCTTGGCTTTCTAACGCTTTGTCCATGAAAACAAGCCACAGAAAAAAAATGCTGCAAAGCCCGTTTCTGGTCTCTACAGCATTTTGCTCTTTGTCCTTAATCTTTTATGATCTTCACACTAACAGTCTGACCCGGCTGCAGCTCTGTGCTGACACTCAACTTTCCGCTCATGTTTGTCTTCATTCTGCCTGCGTTCACATCATCCAGATATACTGTGTATTCGCTGTCTGCCTCCAGTTCCAGTGTAAACTGAGCGTCTTCCTGTCCGCTCACCTGAAAGGATACTCCGCTTTCTTCCGCACGGAACTCCTCTACTGCAGTTCCTGGGACCGATTCATAAACGAACATGCCATTTTTCTCCAGTTTTGTAATTTCGGAAAATGTCTTTACCTTGTAGATATCTCCCTCGAATTCAAAACCATCTTTCTTCGTCTTGGAAGGTAATGTATAATCACCGAAGCTGATCGTTCCATCCTCATTTGCCCTCAGTAACTCTTTGACTGCTGTCATGTCTTTTTCCTCCTGGTCGTATCTTATATATTTACCGTAGCCTCATTATATAATAAACGGCACTTTTTTTCTAGTTCTTTGTCTCTTTCACTGTAAATTTTATCTCTTTTTTGGAAACTCCCGCTTCTACCAGATCTCCCCGTTTGATTTCGCCATTCAAAATCGCTTCCGTAAGCGGATCCTCCAGCTTGGTCTGCAATGCCCGTTTCAGAGGCCTTGCCCCGTATTTCCGATCATTTCCCGCCTCTGCAATCAGTTTCTTCACAGAGCTTCGAATCTTCAGCGTAATATCAAGCTGCTCCTCCGCCCGTCTGATCAGATCCTGACACAGAAGTCCTACGATTTTTTCCAGTTCCTCTTCTGTCAGCGCATGGAAGACAATAATCTCGTCAATCCTGTTCAGGAACTCCGGCCGGAAAATCCGTTTTACCTCGTCCATCACATTGCTCTGCATCTTTTTATAGTCTTCCTTCTCATCCTGAACTGTATTGAATCCCAACCGTTTGGCATCCACAATGGACTGGGCTCCTGCATTGGAAGTCATAATAATAACCGTATTCCGGAAGTCCACCTTTCTGCCCTGGGAATCCGTAATATGTCCATCATCCAGCACCTGGAGCAGGATATTGAACACATCCGGATGGGCTTTTTCGATCTCGTCAAACAAGACAACCGAATACGGATGCCGTCTGACCTTTTCGCTGAGCTGGCCTCCATCCTCATGTCCTACATATCCCGGCGGGGAACCGATCAGCTTGGATACGCTGTGTTTCTCCATATATTCGGACATATCGATCCGGATCATGGATTCCTCGTCTCCGAACAGTGCCTCAGCCAGTGCTTTTGACAGCTCTGTCTTTCCCACACCAGTCGGTCCAAGGAACAGGAAAGAGCCTACCGGTCTTGACGGATCCTTGAGTCCGACTCTGCCCCGCTTGACCGCCCTTGCCACCGCACTGACAGCATCTTCCTGACCGATCACCCGTTTATGGAGCGTCTTTTCCAGTTTTCTCAATCTCTCTGTCTCAGACTGTGCAAGCCTCTGCACCGGAATCTTTGTCCATTCCGCCACCACTTCCGCTATATCGCTTTCTGACAGAACAATGCGGGAATTCTTCTGCTTCCGCTCCAGCCTTCCCTTGGCCTGCCTTAATTTCTCTCCGGTTTCCTTTTTCTCTTTCACAAGCAGAGATGCTTCCGACATCCGTCCCTCTTTGATGGATGCCTCCAGATCCTGATCAAGCTGTTTCATCAGCCGCTCCATCTTCTCAATGTTTTCCGGAACTTTAAATCCTCTCAGGGATGCCTTGGAACAAGCCTCGTCCAGAACATCAATCGCCTTATCCGGCAGGAACCGGTCGCTGATATAGCGGTCGGAAAGCGTCACTGCCGCCTCAAGAGCCTCCTGGCTGATCTGAATCTTATGATGCGCTTCGTACTTCCCGCGGATGCCCTCCAGAATCCGAACCGTCTCCTCTTTTGACGGTTCCTCCACCATGACAGGCTGGAACCGCCGCTCCAGTGCGGCATCCTTCTCAATGTATTTACGGTATTCCGTGATGGTGGTTGCCCCGATCAACTGGATCTCGCCTCTGGCCAGAGACGGTTTCAGGATATTGGACGCGTCCATGGCTCCTTCTGCGCCTCCTGCCCCGACTACGGTATGGATCTCATCCAGGAAAAGAATGATATTCCCATCTGCTTTCACTTCGTTGACCAGACGCTTCATCCGCTCCTCAAACTCGCCGCGGTATTTGGAACCGGCAATCAGAGCGGCCAGATCCAGAGACAGAACCCTCTTCTCTCGCATTTTCTCCGGAACCGCCTCTCTTACAATCCTCTGAGCGATTCCTTCGATGATGGCCGTCTTTCCAACTCCCGGCTCTCCGACCATGCATGGATTATTCTTTGTCCTGCGGCTCAAGATCTGCATCAGC
>CAJFMZ010000180.1 GCA_904393575.1 uncultured Sellimonas sp.
CTGTGCATCTGTCAGAGTAACGATTGTGTTATTGAAAGATGACTGAATATGTGCCTGTCCATGTTCAACGTTTTTCTTGACACGTTTTTTTGTTACTTTTTTTGCAACTTTCTTTGCCATTTAAACTAACCTACTTTCTTGATATTTGTGTACTATTTCTTCTTATTTGCTACTGTTCTCTTCGGACCTTTTCTTGTTCTTGCGTTTGTCTTTGTCTTCTGTCCGCGAACCGGAAGTCCTTTTCTGTGACGGATTCCTCTGTAGCATCCGATTTCCTGTAATCTCTTGATGTTCAGAGCGATCTCTCTTCTAAGATCACCTTCTACAACCTGAGTTTCATCGATAACAGAGCTGATTTTCTTTACTTCTTCATCAGTCAGATCTCTGCATCTTGTGTCAGGATTTACTCCTGCCTCTGATAAGATACGGTTTGAGCTTACTCTTCCGATTCCGTAGATGTAAGTCAGACCAATTTCTACACGTTTGTCTCTAGGTAAGTCAACACCTGCAATACGAGCCATACTTGTTTTCCTCCATTTTACATGTTTTGTTTCATATTGTCTTTAACTGGGGCGTATCGTATTTGACGGAATACCAATGCGCCCAGGCATATCCGGTATGTTAAATATGCCCTTTCCGGCAATCCGGGTTGGTGACCGCCGGTATTAGAAGCAATATACAATGGCCCTTCTGCGGTGCCTTGTATATTTAAAATAGCGCTACACACCGCCTGGTGTGTCACACTATCAGCCGCCTAATTCATACTCCGAATCACTCTTCCGTCAGACGGATTAGCCCTGACGCTGTTTGTGCTTCGGATTTTCGCAGATAATTCTGATACTGCCTTTTCTCTTGATAACTTTGCATTTTTCGCAAATCGGTTTTACTGATGATGTTTTACTGATGATCTAACCTTCATGTCAAATCCTCCTTTCATACCTTGTAAACCTACTGTTGCTGCCGGTGCGCGGACTTCGCCCACGAACGGCATCTAATATTATAGTTTTTCTCTCTTCAAAAGTCAATACTTTTTTTATTTATCTCTCCAGATAATTCTTCCCTTGGATAAATCATATGGTGAAAGCTCCAGTGTCACCTTGTCACCCGGTAAGATCTTAATGAAATTCATACGAAGCTTTCCGCTGATGTGTGCCAGCACCTGATGTCCGTTTTCGAGTTCCACCTGGAACATTGCGTTCGGAAGTTTCTCAACAACAGTTCCCTCAATTTCAATTACGTCAGCCTTTGACATGCTGTTCCTCCTTTTTGAATCCTATTTACATCTGTTCTTTCTGATACTGTTTTATGAATGAACGAATAGAAATATCCGTCAATTCCACGTCCTCCAGCTTTCTCTTAATCAGCTGTACATGCATCGCTTTCTTTGCCTTCGGTCTGTCCATCGTCCGGATCCGTCCGTCTGAAAGCAGCAGCATCTGATCTTTTTCTTCTATTATAATATAAAGCTTTCCTTTATCATGTCCTGCAAGTGATTTCACAAGCATTCCCGGTTCATAACTCAACATCTATGTCTCCTCTTTTCCTGGCAGCGTCAGAATCTTCGGTTCATCTTCCGTGATCAGGATCGTATTTTCATAGTGAGCGGAAGGTTTCCTGTCTCTGGTTACAACCGTCCATCCGTCTGCCTTCCACACGACATCCGGCTTCCCCAGGTTGATCATCGGTTCCACCGCCAGCGTCATCCCCGCTTTCAGCTTGGGTCCCCTGCGCCTCATTGCAAAATTAGGTATCTGCGGATCTTCATGAAGTTTCGTTCCGATTCCATGGCCAACAAGCTCTCTTACCACCCCATAACCAAAATATTCCGCGTATGTGCCTATTGCACGGGAGATATCATAAAGATGATACCCTTCTTTTGCGTATCTCATACCTTCAAAGAAGCACTGCTTTGTCACTTCCACAAGCCTTCTGACCTTTTCATCCGCCTCTCCCAGTATATGCGTTCTGGCAGCGTCAGAATGATAGCCCTTGTAAATTACGCCGGCATCCAGAGAGACCAGATCCCCTTCCCGGATCACCCGGTTTCTGTCGGGAATGCCATGTACCACTTCCTCATTAATGGAAACACAGATTGAGGCCGGATATCCATTGTACCCCAGGAAGGAGGGAGTACATCCGAAACTCCGGATGATCTCCTCTCCCAGATGATCAATATCAGCAGTTGACATTCCCACCCGGAGTTCCTTCCCAAGGAGATCGTGAACCTCACCCAGGATTCTCCCGGCTTCTGTCATCAACTCTATTTCACGGGCTGATTTGATTTTTACAGACACTTTTATTCTCCCAGGATTTTTACGATTGCTCCAAATACGTCATCAATATCGACGGTTCCGTCGACTGTACGCAGGATGCCCGCATTTGTATAATAGTCAATCAGCGGCTGTGTCTGCTCATGGTATACATTCAGTCTTTTCTGAACTGTCTCCGGTTTGTCATCATCACGAAGTACCAGTTCTTTTCCGCATACATCACAGATATTCTCCTGCTTCGGTGCAGCATAGACAATATGATATGTAGCTCCGCATCCTACGCAGGCTCTTCTTCCGCCCATACGCTTTACAATATTTTCATCCGGAACGTCCACATCGATTGCATAATCGATCTTTTCATCCATTGATGCAAGTGCCTTGTCCAGCGCCTCCGCCTGCGGAATTGTACGCGGGAAGCCATCCAGAACATAGCCGTTTTTGCAGTCGTCCTGTTTTACACGGTCAATGACAAGATCCACAGTCAGTTCGTCCGGCACAAGGAGTCCCTGATCCATGTATTCCTTCGCCTTTTTGCCAAGCTCTGTCCCCTCTTTGATATTGGCACGGAAAATATCTCCCGTAGAAATGTGAGGGATCTGGTATTTTGCTGCAATCTTCTTTGCCTGAGTTCCTTTTCCTGCTCCCGGAGCACCTAACATAATAATTTTCATACTGCGTACCTCCATATATCTCTTTATAGAACTTTAACTCGCGAAAAACTTTCCGCGAGCTAAAATCATCAGGTATTTAAAAATCCTTTATAATTACGAACAAGCATCATGGATTCGACTTTCTTGATTGTCTCCAGAACAACACCTACGATAATGATCATAGACGTACCTCCGAAAGAAACATTCGCTCCAAATACTCCATTGAAGAAGAATGGAATAATCTGAACGATCACAAGACCGCACGCTCCAATGAAAATGATATAATTCAGGATCTTTGTCAAATATTCAACCGTTGGTTTTCCTGGTCTGATACCAAGAATAAATCCTCCGCTCTTTTTCATATTATTTGCGATTTCCATCGGGTTAAAAGTAATACTCGTATAGAAATATGCAAAAAATACTGTCAGGAGAATGTAGACAAGCAGTCCCAGCGAATACTGAGGATTCGAAGGATCACACCAGTTATTGGAATTCAGTCCTTTCAGAATCTGACTTCCGATTCCGTCCCCGTTTCCTTTACCCATGAAAGAGGCAATCACAATCGGGAACTGCATCAGAGATGATGCAAAGATAACCGGGATGACACCTGCGGTATTCACCTTCAGCGGAATATTCGTAGACTGTCCGCCCACCGATCTTCTTCCAATAATCTTCTGTGAATACTGTACCGGAATCTTCCGTACCGCATCCTGCAGAACGATGACAAAAACAACCACTACAAGCAGGACTGCAATAATAATCACTGCAGCAAGTGCGGCTTTTGCAAGACTCTTTCCACTGATGAACTGATGATACAGATTCATAAAATCGTTTGGTATTCTGGAAAGAATATTGATCAGAAGTACGATGGAAATTCCATTGCCGACACCTTTTTCTGTGATACGCTCACCAATCCACATCAGCAGTGTAGATCCGGCTGTCAGTGTCACAATGACAACAGCTGCATTCACAAAATTAAATTCTACAAGAAGTCCCTGACGTCCGAATCCGATCGCCATAGCGGCGGATTCAATCAGAGCAAGCGCTACTGTCAGATAACGGGTAATAGCCGTCATCTTCTTTCTTCCCTCTTCTCCTTCTTTCTGAAGCTCTTCCAGTTTCGGAATCGCGATCGTAAGGAGCTGTACAATGATAGAAGAAGTGATGTACGGCGTAATGCTCAATGCGAAAACGGACATCTGTGTAAAGGAACCACCGGTAAATGCATCAAAGAAGTTGAATGCATCTCCGGTCTGGCTCGCAAAAAAATTCTGGATGTATGTCGGATCCACTCCCGGTGTCGGGAGTTCGGATCCGAGTCTTACAACAATCAGCATCAAAAATGTGAAGAACAGTCTCTGTCTGATCTCTTCAACTTGAAATGCCCTACGGACTGTCTGAAGCAATTAGATCACCTCTGCTTTTCCACCAAGAGCCTCAATTTTAGCCTTAGCGCCTTCACTGAAAGCATTTGCCTGAACTGTAAGCTTTTTGGTTAACTCTCCATTTCCAAGAATCTTTACTCCATCACGAGGATTCTTTACGATTCCTTTTTCAACTAATGTTGCAACTGAAACAACTGCATCGTTTTCAAATACTTCTAAAGCGCTGACATTGATACCAACGATTTCCTTTGTGTTTCTGTTAGTGAAACCTCTCTTAGGAATACGTCTGTATAATGGCATCTGTCCACCTTCAAATCCCGGTCTTGTAGCTCCGGAACGTGCTTTCTGACCTTTGTGTCCTTTTCCGGCTGTCTTACCATTTCCAGATCCGTGTCCACGGCCTCTTCTGAAATTATCGCTGTGTTTT
>CAJFMZ010000181.1 GCA_904393575.1 uncultured Sellimonas sp.
GGACGGATTTTTTATTTTGACAGGAAACTGTGTTTCCTGTCACATCAAATATTCAGCGGGTCCCGCTTCCTTTCTTACTGACAAAGCCGGATGTTTGGCATACAACATTGGGCGGAACAATCATAATTTAAGTAGTAGAAAAGGAGAAAACAACATGAAAAAGAAAATGGTAACCGTTTTAGTAAGCGCAGTGATGGCAATGGGACTTCTCGCAGGATGCGGAAGCAATGATGGAAGCGGATCGAAAGAGAATGGATATAAGATCGGAATTTCCCAGTTTGCGGAGCATGGATCTTTGGATAACTGTAGAGAGGGATTTATAGAGGGACTGAAAGAAGAAGGAATCGAAGAGGGCAAGAACCTGGAAATTGAATATAAAAACGCGGCGGCGGACCAGGGGACAACCAAACAGATCAGTGATGCTTTCGTATCTGATAAAGTAGACCTGATCTGCGGAATTGCCACACCAAGTGCCCAGGCGGCATACAATTCCGCAATGAATACGGATATTCCGGTAATTTATACGGCGGTGACAGATCCGGTGGCGGCAAAACTGGCAAATGAAGATGGAACTCCGGTTGGAGAAGTGACAGGAACCAGTGATGAACTTCCGATCAAAGAGCAGCTGGAGATGATCCGGCAGATCCTTCCGGATGCAAAAAAGATCGGTATTCTCTATACGACAAGTGAAGCCAATTCCGTATCCGCTCTGAAAACCTATGAAGAGCTGGCGGGGGATTATGATTTTGAAATCGTTGAGAAAGGTGTGACACAGACGGCCGATATCTCTCTTGCGGCAGAGGAACTTTTAAGTGAAGTAGACTGCCTGACCAATCTGACAGATAATACGGTTGTAAATTCTCTGGCGACAATTCTTGATAAGGCAAACGCACAGAATATTCCGGTATTTGGAAGCGAGATTGAACAGGTAAAACTTGGATGTGTGGCTGCAGAAGGACTGGATTATGTCGCACTTGGAAAACAGACGGGAAAGATGGCGGCACAGGTATTAAAGGGAGAGAAGAAAGCATCCGAGATGAATTACGAGACCATTTCCGAGCCGGGACTTTATGTGAATACAAAAGCAGCGGAAAATCTCGGAATCACGCTGGATGAAAGTCTGGTAAGCCAGGCAGTGGAAAGCTTTGATGAGATTTCCGCATCATAAAGGAAGAAAACGGGAGGCAGACAAATGAACCTTTTAGTAACAACAGTAGAGCAGGGTCTGATTTACGGGATCCTGGCACTTGGAGTCTATATCACATACAAGATTCTGGATTTTCCGGATCTGACCGTGGACGGCAGTTTTCCGCTGGGATCTGCTGTGACGGCGGCGCTGATCGTCAAAGGAGTGAATCCATATCTGACGCTTTTGATCTCTTTTGCGGCAGGAGTGGTGGCAGGAATCTGTACGGGGCTGATTCATGTGAAATGCAAGGTGCGGGATCTGCTTTCCGGAATTATCATGATGACGGCGCTCTGGACGATCAACCTCAGGATCGCGGGTACGGCAAACGTACCGATTTTCGGAGAGAAGAGCATTTTTGACAATGACTGGATGAATGGAATTTTTACCGGATCTCTTGCTTCCTATAAAGTTTGTATCGTTTCTCTGGTGATTGCACTGATTGCGAAAATCATCCTGGATCTCTATTTGAAGACAAAATCCGGTTTTCTGCTGCGGGCGGTAGGAGACAATGCCAATCTGGTGACATCCCTTGCAAAGGATCAGGGAAATGTCAAAATTCTTGGTCTTGCCATCGCGAATGGGCTGGTATGTCTCTCCGGAAGCATCTTCTGTCAGGAACAGAGAGTATTTGAAATTTCCAGTGGTACCGGGGCTATTGTGATCGGTCTTGCAAGCGTAATTATCGGAACCAGTCTGTTCAAGAATCTGACGTTTATGAAAGCAACGACAGCAGTTCTGATTGGTTCGGTTATCTATAAAGCCTGTGTTGCGGCAGCGTTGAAATTCTTTGAGCCTCAGGACATGAAGCTGATTACGGCAGTATTGTTCCTGATCATACTGATCATCGGAATGGAAAGGAAGAAGAAGGTAAAAGGAAATGCTTGAATTAAGAGGAATTACGAAATATTATAATCCGGGCACGGTCAATGAGATGTGCCTGTTTCAGGATTTCAACCTGACAGTCCAGAAAGGCGAATTTGTCTCTGTCGTGGGCAGCAACGGATCCGGAAAGACCTCCATGCTGAATATTCTCTGTGGAAGTATCCCGGTGGAATCCGGACAGATCCTGATGGACGGGGAAGATATCACGAAAATGAAAGAATACAAGAGAAACCGGAGGATTGGAAGAGTATACCAGAATACGGCGATGGGAACCTGTCCGTCCATGACGATTCTGGAGAATATGTCTCTGGCTGATAATAAGGGAAAGTTCTACGGACTTGGGAGAGGAATCAACAAAGGAAGAAAAGATCATTATCGGGAGCTTTTACGGCAGCTGAATCTGGGGCTGGAAGATAAGATGGATGTCAAAGTGGGAAGTCTCTCCGGAGGACAGCGGCAGGCAATGGCACTTTTGATGTCTACCATGACGCCGATTGAATATCTGATTTTAGATGAGCATACGGCGGCTTTGGACCCGAAGACGGCAGAGACGATTATGGAGCTGACAGACAGAATCGTCAGGGAAAAGCAGCTCACTACCATCATGGTGACCCACAATCTCCGGTATGCGGTGGAGTATGGAAGCCGGATGCTGATGATGCACCAGGGGAAATGTATTCTGGACCGTTCTGGAAAAGAAAAAGAAGAGACAACCGTCGACACCATTTTGGAACTCTTTAATGAGATCAGTATCGAGTGTGGAAATTAGCAGAAGAAAAAATGAGGATCAGAGGCATAAGCTTTCTGATCCTTTTTCTGTGGGAAAGCTGATTTCTCCCGGAATCGTATTTGACTTTCTTCCTGTAGAATAGTATCATAAAATTAGTGCAAAACTTGCAGAAACAGGCAGAAAAAGGAGAACGATAATGAAAAGAATCGCGAAATTTCAGAAAGTAAGTAAAGAACAGTTCCTGGAGGGGACAGACGGAATCCTGTCAGCAGAAGAGGCGGAAAGTGTGTATGAAGCCATCAAGCTTCCACAAAGAGCTACGAAAGGTTCTGCGGGATATGATTTTTTTGCCCCGTATCCGATTACGATCGCGCCGGGCGAGACAGTAAAAATCCCGACGGGAATCCGGGTCTGGATGGAAGAGGAATGGGTACTGAAATGTTATCCGAGAAGCGGCCTGGGATTCAAGTACCGCCTTCAGCTCAATAATACGGTCGGAATTATTGACAGTGATTATTATTACTCAGACAATGAAGGGCATATTTTTGCAAAATTGACCAATGATACCAACGAGGGAAAAACCGTTGAGCTGAAAGCAGGAGAGGGATTTATGCAGGGGATTTTTGTAGAATATGGCATTACCCTCGATGATGATGCCAAGGGTATCAGAAACGGAGGTTTTGGAAGTACTACAAATTAAGAAGGAGGATGTGTAATGAATCTGGTACAGGAAGTGATGGATTACATCAGTCAGTGTGATCCGGAAGTGGGAAAAGGACTGGAAGCAGAGCTGGCGCGTCAGAGAAGGAATCTGGAGCTGATCGCATCGGAGAATATCGTAAGTCCGGCGGTCATGCTTGCAATGGGGACCGTGCCGACCAACAAGTATGCAGAAGGATATCCGGGAAAGCGTTATTATGGTGGATGCGAACATGTGGATGAGATTGAGACACTGGCTATCGAGCGGGCCAAGAAGCTGTTTGGAGCGGAACATGCCTGT
>CAJFMZ010000182.1 GCA_904393575.1 uncultured Sellimonas sp.
AATATGAGGTGAGAATACATGGAAAAACAATTTCCGAAAAATGTACGTCAGATAGGAAATGTATGCGACAGTCCCAAAATCTATGTGGAAGACTATGTGGATACATTTTTAAATCAGCTTTGCGATAAAATGGAAGAAGAACCAAAAGGCGCCTTTTTGATTGGAGAAAAGGGCAGGATCGAAGAACAGGACTGCGTGTACATATCAGGGGCGGTCAGAATATCGGAGATTGTAAAAAACCAGAATCAGATCAGCCTCATGGAGAATGCCGTAGAGGCCGGGATGAAGGATTGCAAGGAGTATTTCGGCAACCAGTCATTAGTCGGCTGGTTTCTGATTGATCCGTCCAGAAAGCCTGGTACGGACGAAGCGATAGAGAAGATTCACAAAACATACTTTGGAGAAGAAAATACGATCTTTATTATGAAAGATCCCAAAGACCGGGAAGAAAAGTTCTTTGCCTATAAATATGAAGAGCTGATGGAAATCAACGGTCATTACATTTATTATGAAAAAAATCCGGAAATGCAGAATTACATGATCACTTCCCGGAAAGAAAATCAGATTTCTCCCAGTGAATCTATTGCGGATCGGGCTGCGAAGGATTTTCGTAGTATCGTGAAGGCAAAACTGGAAAAAGCGGACCAGAAGCAGAACAACCGGTTTTTGTATGCGGCCAGTACTTTCCTGCTGATTGTCATTTTGATCATCGGAGTGACAATGGTGAATAATTATGATAAGATCAAGGCAGTCCAGACATCCCTTGACCAGATTTCCCGCACGGTGGAAAAGAAAGAAAACAAGGAAGAAACACAGGCGTCCGAAGGACAGGCGGCAACGGAAGTTGAGGAAGGCTCATCCGAAGAGAACGGTACGGAGCAGGAGAACAACCAGACAGAGGGAGCGAAAGACGGGCAGGAACAGTATTATGTAGTTCAGCGTGGAGATACGCTTGCCACGATCAGCCGGAAGCTGTACGGAGATGCTTCCTATGCAGACGCAATTGCCAGAATGAATGGAATCACCAACGGGAATTTCATTTATATCGGACAAAAATTACTGTTGCCATAAGAAAAAGTATGTTATGATAATCAGAAATAGAACAGTATAAATAAGATACAAAGGGGAAAGCAATATGAAGGAAAAGCAGGAAAAAGGATTCCATGCTGTCCCAAGGTCTGATATTCCGGATCTTCAGCGGGAGGGGACTGCCGTTCGGATCAGCAGGAAACATGTTGAAAAGACTCAGGTGGAAACATGGACCGTAAAGCCTTCTGCTGAGACACAGACTCAGGAGCCGGAGGCCCTGAAAAAGAAGAGAAAACCGTGGAGTGCCAAAACAAAGCGGACGGTCCGCAGATGGGTCATTGCAGGAGTGCTGACGGCCGCTGTGGCCGCGGCATATCTGACAGTGACGCTGCAGACATATACCGGCATTGAGGTGCTGGATCAGATTCAGGAGGCGGAATCAGGTAACAGCTTTTATGTACGTTACGGGGAGGACATATTGAGCTGTGATACAGATGGTGTCTGCCTGTTTGATCTGGATGGAAAAGAAATCTGGAAAGAAAGTGTCCAGTTTCAGAAGCCTGTCATGCAGGTCAGCGGTGAATCCGCCGCGGTAGCGGAGCAGGGAGGCAATGACATTGCAGTGTTTGGAGAAGACGGGCTGCGGGGACAGATCAGGACGACGCTTCCGATTGAGAAGATGTCCGTGTCTGACCAGGGAATTACAGCAGTGATTCTTGAAAATGGCAGTGCGCCGGTAATCCAGTGCTATGATGTATCGGGAAATGTCCTGATTGAATATCATGTGGCGTCATCTACAAGTGGATATCCGATTGATATTGCACTGTCACCGGACGGGACCACGCTGCTTATTTCCTATCTGACCATGCAGAACGGTAAAATAGATACAAAACTTGCCTATTACGATTTTGGAAAGGAACACGAAGATGGAAATTTTGAAATCGGAAGCGGCACCTATGAAGATCAGCTGATGCCGACGGTGTTCTTTGTGTCGGATGATAAATCAGCAGCAGTGGGAGATGAGGGATTTGTCATTTATCAGGGCTCGGAACCAAAAGAGACTGTAAACATAGAGATCAAAAGGGAAATCAGAAGCATTGCTTATAACGAAGAATATATCGCGCTGATTCTGAAAAATACAGAGTCGTCCGGATATGAGCTGAAGCTCTATGATTACGACGGAAAAGAAATCATATCAAAGGAATTCGAGGGAGATTATAGTAACGTCAAGATTGACGAGGGACAGGTGATCCTGTTTGACGGTGAGAACGCAAGCATATTTACAGAAGGCGGAATCCACCGGTTTGAAGGAAGTGCAGGGGCGGACATCAAAGATATTTTTGTCCTGAAAGGCATCAATAAATATTTGATGATGAGTAACAAAGGAACCCAGACAGTACGCTTGACAAAATAGGAGAACGATATGAATTGGTTATTATATGGAACAATAGGAATTCTGGCGATAGGAGCCATTGTAGGATATATCAAAGGGGCGCTGCGTATTGCGGTCACACTGGCTGCCGCGGTGGTATCGTGGATTCTCGTTCTCGTCCTGACTCCATATGCGGCTGATGCTGTAATCAAGTATACGCCCGTAGATGACTGGATTGAAGAACGTTGCGAGCATGTGCTCATGTCCAACATGACAGAAGCCCTGAAAGAACAGGCCGGCATTGAGTCGGAGGAGAAGATCAGTCTTTCGGATCTGGCAGAGCAGTTTCCGGGAATAGAGATTTCCCGGCAGGATCAGGCCCGGATTATAGAGAACTCAGGTGTTCCGGAAATCTTTAAAGAGTATCTTGAGGAAAATAACAATAAAGAAATCTACAGCATAATCGGGGCGGACAGCTTTGCGGACTACATTGCCAAAGGCATTACCCGTCTGATTGTTCAGATTTTGACTGCGGTTGTTCTGTTTCTGGCGATTTCCATTGTGCTGAAAATCGTGGTGTATGCAGTGGATGTTGTTTCGTGGCTGCCCGTGATCGGGGGAATAAACCGGGCGGCGGGAGCGGTTCTCGGACTGGCTGTGTCGCTTATTCTGATCTGGATCGTATTTCTGGCAGCTACACTTCTGTACGCGACGCCGCCGGGACAGGAAATGCTCGCCCAGATTCATGAGAATGCATTTCTCCGGTTCCTGTACCAGAATAATTATATATTGAAGATCCTGACGGGGCTCCACTGACAGTGGAGCCTCGTTTGAATTTAAAATAAAAAAATGAAAAAAGGTATTGACAACCAGCGGACAAAATGATAAACTGACAAAGCTTCATGTGAAGAGCAGATCGGAACAAAGAAGCAGAGATCACAGAAAAAACTTTTGAAAAAGAAAAATAAAAAACTTTTAAAAAAGTGCTTGACAGAAACGAGCGGATGTGATAATCTAATATAGCTGTCGCGAGAGAGCGGCAACGAAACAGAGAACTTTGATAACTGAACAATAGACAACGATCCCTGAAAATTCATGAGAATTATTCAGAACAAGGAACTTGAAGTTCCACAAACCAAAAACAGTAATGGGATAGATTAGCTAGTAAGTTGATCTTGACCAGAACAAACACTTTTAACGAGAGTTTGATCCTGGCTCAGGATGAACGCTGGCGGCGTGCCTAACACATGCAAGTCGAACGAAGCACTTTTCTTTGATTCTTCGGATGAAGAGGACTGTGACTGAGTGGCGGACGGGTGAGTAACGCGTGGGCAACCTGCCCTGTACAGGGGGATAACAGTTAGAAATGACTGCTAATACCGCATAAGCGCA
>CAJFMZ010000183.1 GCA_904393575.1 uncultured Sellimonas sp.
ACATAATTTCTTTTCCGGAAAAGAAAAATGCCGAAAGCCCACATAAATCAAGGCTTCCGGCACACAATTAAAAAATGCGGAAGATGGGACTTGAACCCACACGACTGCAATAGTCACAAGATCCTTAGTCTTGCTCGTCTGCCAGTTCCGACACTTCCGCAGGTGACCGTCTCACGACTGTCCGAAAGTTATATTACTACAGATCAGAAGGAATGTCAACAAAAAAATGTAATTATTTTAAAGCATGAGGAGGAAGGGCAATGTTAGAAAAAATTGACTTGTCGAAGAAAATGAAGAAGCCGGAGTATAAGGAGAAAATCCAGGAGCTTTCAGTCAGGCTCGGAGAACTGCAACGGGCGTGCAGGACAAAGAATATTCCGGTCATGATTGTTTTTGAGGGACTGGATGCTTCAGGGAAGGGTGTGCAGATCAGTAAGTTAATCCAGGCGCTGGATCCGAGAGGTTTTGAAGTGTTTGCGGTAAAAAAAGAAACGGAAGAAGAGAAGTTTTATCCGTATATGAAGCGGTTCTGGACCAAGATCCCGGAGCGGGGCAAAATGTCCATTTTTGACACAAGCTGGTATCGGAAGGTGCTCGGAGAACGGTTTGAAAATCAGATGTCCCAGGGGGAAGTGGAAAAAGCATACGATACGATACAGGGGTTTGAAAAGGAACTGACGGATGACGGCATGGTGATTATCAAGCTTTTCCTCTATATCAGCAAAAGAGAGCAGAAAAAGCGGTTTGAGAAACTTGCTGCTTCCAAGGAAAGTGCCTGGAGGGTGACGGGGAATGACTGGCGCCGGAACGAGGAGTATGATGCTTATTTGCAGGTCAATGAAGAAATGCTGGCAAAGACCGATACAGCATTTGCTCCATGGACGATTGTGGAGGCAACAGATAAACGTTATGCATCGGTCAAAATCTATAAGACGGTAATTAAGGCACTGGAAAATGCCCTTGAAAACACAGCGGCAGAAGAAGAAAAAGCGCCGGAACTGGATGAAAAACAGACGGAGTCCGTCCTTGATCGAGTAGATTTATCCTTGTCCTATACGAAAGAGGAGTATGAAAAGAAAAAGAAAAAACTTCAGAAAGAGCTTGGCAAACTCCATGGAGAACTGTACCGCAGGAGAATCCCGATGGTTCTTGGATTTGAAGGATGGGATGCGGGAGGAAAAGGCGGGGCTATCAAGAGGCTCACCCAGGCACTGGATCCGCGCGGTTGTGTCGTAATTCCAACGGCAACTCCCAATGACTGGGAGAAAAGCCACCACTATCTCTGGAGATTCTGGATCAAGATGCCAAAGAAAGGACACATTGCGATTTTCGACCGGACCTGGTACGGAAGAGTCATGGTAGAACGGATTGAAGGATTCTGTACGAAGCAGGAGTGGAAACGGGCATACAAGGAAATGAATGATATGGAGGCACAGCTTGTGGATTCCGGGGCAATTGTCATGAAGTTCTGGATGCAGATTGATAAGGATGAACAGGAGCGGAGATTCCGGGAGCGACAGGAAAATCCGGCCAAACAGTGGAAAATCACGGACGAAGACTGGAGAAACAGAGAAAAATGGGATCTCTACGAGCGGGCAGTGGAGGAAATGCTGGTCAAAACCTCAACACCGCATGCCCCTTGGATTATTGTAGAGGGAAATAATAAGTATTATGCGAGAATTAAGGTTCTGGAGACCGTAGTTGATGCCATCCGGAAGCGCCTGGACAAGGAAAAGGAAAAATAAAGACAGGCTCTCTTCGCTTTTTTGAAAAAAATAAAAAAAGAAAAAGGAAATCAACATCTTTTGTCGAATATATATTTTGTAGGAGAATGTACACAGGTTAGAAGGAAGGAAAAAAGGTGTATTATTCAGAAGACGTGATAGAAGAAGTAAGAATGAAAAACGACATCGTAGACGTGATTTCTTCTTATGTAAGACTGCAAAAAAAAGGAAGTTCTTATTTTGGACTATGTCCGTTTCATAATGAAAAATCCCCGTCCTTTTCCGTCAGCCGGGACAAGCAGATGTATTACTGCTTTGGCTGCGGGGCAGGAGGAAATGTGTTTACATTCTTAATGGAGTACGAGCATTTCTCATTTACGGAGGCACTGCGCTATCTGGCTGACAGGGCAGGGGTAGAGCTTCCGAAAGAGCAGTATTCCAAAGCGGCAAAAGAAAGAGCAGATTTAAGAGAAACGCTTCTGGCGGTGAATAAGCTGGCTGCAAAATATTATTTTGCCCAGCTGAAATCAGAAAAAGGCAGACAGGCATATAAATATCTGACGGACCGGGCGCTTACCGAGGATACGATTGTCCACTTTGGACTGGGGTATGCAACGAAATACAGCGATGATCTGAGCAGATATCTGAAAATGAAAGGATATTCGGATGAAGTGATCGTACAGTCCGGACTTGCCAGCATTGATGAAAAGCATGGGATTCACGACAAGTTCTGGAACCGGGTGATGTTTCCGATTATGGACGCCAACAGCCGTGTCATTGGATTCGGAGGCCGTGTCATGGGAGACGGAAAGCCCAAATACCTCAATTCTCCGGAAACGCCGATCTTTGATAAAAGCAGGAATCTGTACGGGCTGAATCGGGCGCGGAGTTCGAGAAAGCCGTATTTTCTCCTGTGCGAAGGGTATATGGATGTGATTGCGCTTCACCAGGCCGGGTTTACCAATGCGGTAGCCTCCCTTGGAACCGCCTTTACACCGGGACATGCCTCCCTGATTAAGCGTTATGTTCAGGAGGTATATCTTACCTATGACAGTGATGAGGCAGGGACCAAGGCAGCACTCAGAGCGATGCCGATTTTGAAGGAGGCCGGCATTACTGCGAAGGTGATCCGGATGGATCCTTACAAGGATCCCGATGAGTTTATCAAAAATCTGGGAGCCGAGGCGTTTGAGGAGCGGATCCGCAAAGCGAGAAACGGTTTCATGTACAGCCTGGAAGTGCTGGAACGTCAGTATGATATGAATTCACCGGAGGGAAAGACGGCTTTTATGCAGGAAGTGGCGGCAAGGCTGGGAGAATTCGAAGAACAGATTGAAAGAGACAATTATACTGAGGCGGTTGCAAAAGCGTACAAAGTGGCATTTGAAGACCTGAAAAAGCTTGTCTCAAAGACGGCGGTAGAAAGAGGACTTGCTGCTCCGGCGAGACGGCCGAAGCAGACTGTGACTGTAAAGGAGAAAGAGGACGGCAATCTGAAGTCTCAGAAGATTCTTCTGACCTGGATGATTGAAGACATGACAGTCTTTTCCCAGGTGAAGGCGTATATTACTCCGGAGGATTTTACCGGAAGCCTCTATAAGGAGGTAGCTTCGTTGCTCTATGAGCAGTACGAGGAAGGAGAGCTCAATCCGGCCAGGATTTTGAATTATTTTACAGATGAAGAGGAACATCGGGAAGCGGCCTCTTTGTTTCATACAAAAATCCGGGAGCTGTCCACAAAAGAGGAACAGGAGAAGGCTTTGAAGGAAACGGTGATCAAAGTGAAAAATCACAGCATCGAGGAGGCCGGGAAAGCGCTGGCTCCGACCGATATCAAAGGTCTTCAGAAACTGATGGAAGCCAAAAAAGATCTGCAAAAACTGTATCAGATGCAGATTTCCGTAAAATAGAAAGATAGAACAAGCGATGAGAGGATGGACGAAGCATGGAAGAAAACGTAGCAAAATTTGAGGAAAAGCTGAAAGAGCTGGTCGAACTTGGAAAAAAGAAAAAGAAAGTTCTGGAAATTCAGGAGATCAG
>CAJFMZ010000184.1 GCA_904393575.1 uncultured Sellimonas sp.
TTACCACAGGGATCTGGGACACCTAAGATTGCTGCCGCTAAATTGTGGAGACACAATGCGCTGGTCAACAGGCTATGTCGACGATAAGGCATAACCTAATGCAGTTAATATGCCCTGTGATACTAAAGCTTGGACGTGACAGAATACAGGATCAGAATGTCTCCGGTTTCATGCCGGAGATTTTTTTGGTTTCATACCGAATGCCACACCGTACGCCTGTCACTGGCGGCATGGCGGCGGAGCAGTCGGTTTTACATAGGAAAGGCAGGTGAGGTGCAATGGATGCTGGAGGCAGTTATGACTCGTATCGCAATAAGGAAAAATTTATAAGAGAAAGCGGGGATTGCTATGGACAGACAGATTTTAACAGACCTCCTGAAGAAGAAAGAATTCAAAGCAGTCAGAAGTATTCTGGAGGTTATGAACACCGTGGACATTGCAGCTCTTCTTGCCGAGCTGGACGATAAGGAAATGATTCTTGCATTCCGCCTGATCGACAAAGCAAAGGCGGCGGAAGTGTTTGCGGAGATGAGCGGTTCCATGCAGGCTTACCTGGTGGAAATGTTTACGGAGAAGGAACTAAAAGACCTGATTGACGAATTGTACATGGACGATACCGTCGATCTGTTGGAGGAGCTGCCGGCCAATCTGGTGACGCGGATCCTGGAGCAGGTCGATAAGGACAAGCGGGCCCAGATCAATACGATCCTGAATTATCCGGAAGACAGTGCAGGCAGCATCATGACGACAGAGTATGTGGACCTGCGCCGGAATACGACAGTCAAAGAGGCGATGGAGCACATTAAGAAGACCGGGATCCACAAGGAAACCATTTATACCTGCTATGTGCTGGAGAACCGGAGACTGGTGGGAATCGTCTCCGCCAAGGATCTGATGACGATGGATGATGACATGACGATGGAAGAGCTGATGGAGACGGAAATCATCTCCGTAACGACCCACACCGATCAGGAAGAGGCTGTGCGTCTGCTCTCCAAGTATGATCTTCTGGCCCTGCCGGTGCTGGATCAGCAGGGATATATGGTGGGGATCGTGACCATTGATGATGCCATGGATGTTCTGGTAGATGAGACGACAGAAGATATGGAAATTATGAACGCCTTAAGTCCAAGTGAGCAGCCGTATTTTGAGACCGGAGTATTCAAGCATGCCCGAAACCGGATCGGATGGCTTCTTGTACTGATGCTGTCGGCTACGGTGACACAGACCATCATTGCCCACTATCAGGAGGCGTTTACCACCGTGCCTCTTCTGGTATCCTTCATACCAATGCTGACGGATACGGGAGGAAACTGCGGATCCCAGAGTTCTACCTTGATTATCCGGGGAATCGCGCTGGATGAAATCCATTTCAAGGATCTGTTCCGGGTGATTTTTAAAGAATTCCGGGTTGCGATTCTTGTGGGGGCTGCCCTTGCCGTGGTCAATGGAATTTATATGGTGCTGCGCTATCACGATGCGATGATGGCGCTTCTCGTATCCATTTCTCTGGTGGCAACCATTCTGATCGCAAAGATGATCGGATGTATGCTTCCTCTGTTTGCAAAAAAACTGCATATGGATCCGGCTATTATGGCGGCGCCGCTGATCACGACGATCGTGGACGTCTGCTCCATCATGGTTTACTTCCAGGTGGCGACACACCTTCTGCACCTGGTTTAATCAAAACAGAGAAAATCAGGAAGAGACTCCCAAAAGAGGGAAAGCTCTTCCTGATTTTTTAATCTTGATTCCGTTTCTTTTTTCGGTATTTCACACACTCGGTCAAAAGATATTCGATCTGTCCGTTCATGGAACGGAAATCATCTTCTGCCCATTGGGCGATTTCATTGTACAGACTCTGGGAGAGCCTTAAAGGGACCTGCTTTTTGGCTTTTCCCTTTTCCGTAGTATTCTTTTCCAAAATGTGTCCCACCTTTTCCTGATTTTAGTAGATGGTACCGCTGTTGACGATCGGCTGTGCATCCTTGTTGCCGCACAGGACTACGAGCAGATTGCTGACCATGGCAGCCTTGCGCTCCTCATCAAGTTCCACAATGTCGTTCTCATTGAGTTTGTCCAGAGCCATCTGTACCATACCCACAGCACCTTCTACGATCTTCTGCCGGGCATCGATGATAGCAGCCGCCTGCTGTCTCTGGAGCATGGCAGATGCGATCTCCGGAGCGTAGGCCAGATGTGTAATGCGTACGTCGATGATCTGGATACCGGCATCCTTGACTTTTTCCTGAAGCTCCAGCTGCATGATGTCCGCGATCTCCTGGCTGCTGCCGCGCAGAGATTTCTCATCGCCCTTTTCACTGGTATCATAAGGATACATGCGGGCGGTGTTTCGGATGATGGCATCGCACTGAATGGAGAGATAGTTTTTATAGTTCTCCACATTGATGACAGCCTGCGTCGGATTGATCACCTTCCAGATCACAATGGCGCCGATCTCAACCGGATTTCCCAGTTCATCATTGACCTTTTGCTTTGCATTGTCAAGAGTCATGGTCTTTAGAGAAATCTTTCGGGCAGCAGGTGTCACGGATGTGCGCCCTCCTGCGGTGACGGTAAATCCGGCTTTGTTTCCGGTCGGGTTGATTGCCGAACAGAATGGATTTACCCAGTAATAACCGGACTTTTTGATGGTGCCGTAGTACTTGCCGAAGAGGGCAAACACGAGAGCCTCGTTTGGATTGAGAATCTTAAGGCCGCAGTACAAGATGATCGCTGCGATAAACAGCACGATACCAAGTGTCACAAGGACACCGCAGAGTCCTCCGGAGATCCGGCCGGTGCTGTAGAAAACAGGACCCGCAATGAAAAGGGCGACACCGGCGATCAAAACCAGTGTACTGATAAACAGCATGAAAAAACCATTCATCGCCTTGATAATCCGTTCTTCCTGGATCAGGGATTGTTTGACATCCATAACTCTTCCTCCTTCAGATAAATGTGAGTTAAAGTGATATTATTTTGATATCATAATAAATCTAAAACAACGAGATGTCAATAGAAATCTGCGTTGAAAAGGAAAGAAAAGAGAAGTATAATAAAGATAGAAGTCTTTGATCAGAAATTCCGCTGATGACAAAGAAACGAGGTGTTCGTATGAGAGCAGCAAGACAGGAAAAAGTGGAGGCCATGCGTCCGGTCTGCATCTATACGGCAGGCGACAGGATTGAGGCAGAGATGCTTTTGGAAGCACTTCAGAGAAACGACATTCAGGGATTCCGGGAGGCCAGAGGCTCCGGCGGAGCGATGGATGTGTATACAGGAAATTCCATTTACGGAGAGAAGATCTATGTAGATGAGCAGGATGCGGAACATGCGGAGGCCATCATCGGCTCCATTCTGGCGGAGGCGGAGATGGATGTGGAGCCGGAGGATGAGATTTCAGACCAGACAATGAAACATCCGCGTTGGCTTCAGGCTGGCGTTGTCCTTCTTCTTGTACTTCTGGCTGCGGGAATTTTCGCAGGCATCTTTTTATAGGGACAGTGGAAAGCGGTATCGTTTCCGGACAGATTTTGTCGAGCGTTCGGAAGGGATACCGCTTTTTAAATGGGCCGCTTTGTGATAAACTGTACTGTAGATAACTGATGACAAATACGCCTGAGAACAGGAGGAAAAACATGAGATTTAATACACAAAAATACAGACAGCTGGAATTGTTTATTAAGACAGAACCTGGGAAGACAGG
>CAJFMZ010000185.1 GCA_904393575.1 uncultured Sellimonas sp.
CCTGCTCTTCCATCTTTGTTAAGATTCTTCCTAATTTTGCTTGATCCATTGCTAATACCCCACTTTCAATATGTTTTTATCTAGCTGATATTATTATAAGCTTGTCACATATAAAAGTCAATTATCGCTCTATTCTGAAAGCACTTTCAAAATGCCAAAAGCAGACCCGATATTGCCGCCTTCCTTATTCCCGCAACAGATCCGCCCCATTTGTCCGGATCACATTCTGATACCAGTAGAAGCTGTCTTTTTTGTAACGGTTCAAGGTACCGCCTTCCTCTTCTTCCCGGTCCACATAGACAAATCCATAGCGTTTCTGGTAGCCGTTCAGCCAGCTCAAGAGATCGGTGAAGGACCAGGTGCAGTACGCAAGAACCTGACATCCCTCTTCAATCGCTTCTCCCAGCGCCTTGATGTGCTCTTTCAGATAGCAGATCCGGTACTCATCGTGAATCTCATTTTCTTCTGTTTTCTTGTCAAACGCTCCAAGTCCGTTTTCGGAAATGATAATCGGAAGTCCGTAACGGCTTGTAATTTCACGGCAGCAAAACCAAAGTCCTGTTGGATCGATGCTCCAGTCCCAGTCGGTTGTCTGAAGGTACGGATTTGCCGGATTCTTATAGATTCCCTGCATTCCTACTTCCTGGGCAGAACCTTTGACTCCACTTGTATTCATCGTTCCGTATGGTGTTACTCCGTCCATCGGATTGTACTCGCAGACACAGCTCTGATAGTAATTTACGCCCATAAAGGTGATTTCTTTGGCCGCTTTTCTTAAGATCTCCTCATCCCCTTCAGCCATATCCGGCGCATATCCTTTCTTTCTTAAATAAGTAAGCGCTGCAATCGGGTAACGTCCATATGCATAGACATCCATCCACCAGTAATTTTTCAGATCATCGTAATTTGCTTTTGCCATGGCATTGATTGGCTTACAGTCCAGTGCGTAGGACGGGGTGTATGCAAAGCTTGCACCGATCTCGCCTTTTCCGCCCATCTCCCGGTAGGCAATCACGGTCTTCGCATGGGCCATAAATGCATGATGATTGACCTGATAGAACATTTTCTGGTCATCAAATTTTCCAGGCGGATGCTGCGCAGTAAGCCATCCCAGGGAAGTAAAAATATTCTGTTCATTCAGTGTAATCCAGTATTTTACCTTGTCTCCAAACCGTGTGAACAGTGTCTTTGCATAATTGACAAAGTCATCGATAATCTGCCGGCTTTCCCAGCCCTGATAGTCGTCCACCAGTGCCTGTGGAAGGTCCCAGTGATAAATCGTTACCATCGGCTCGATCTGGTATTTCAGACATTCATCAATGATATTCTGGTAAAAGGAAATTCCTTCCTCATTGACTTCCCCTTTTCCTTCCGGATAGATTCTTGCCCAGGAGATAGAAAAGCGGTAGGTCTTCAGTCCCATTTCTGCCATCAATGCAATATCCTCTTTGTATCTGTGATAATGATCAACCGCCACATCACCTGTTGTCGCCTTAAACGTCTTTCCAGGGATACGCACAAACGTGTCCCAGTTTGTCACGCCTTTTCCGCCTTCTCTCCAGCCGCCTTCAATCTGATATGCGGCAGACGCACTCCCCCATAAAAATCCTTCCGGGAATCCGGCTGCTTTCATCTGTTCCATATCTTTCCTCCTGTTCTGCCCGTTATCTGATTACTAAAATGTCATCCTGCTCTGTGATCGGTCCGGATGCCACCGGCAGGACATCCGCAAATTGATCTGTATTGGAAACGATGATCGGTGTCGTGATATCATATCCAGCCTTTACAATTTCATCTTTTTCAAATTCCAGGATCACATCTCCCTTTTTCACGGCATCTCCTGTTTTCTTTTTCGGGTGGAAATATTTTCCTTCCAGATTTACAGTGTCCATACCCACATGAATCAAAAGCTCCACACCGTCTTTGCTTGTCATACCAACAGCATGCCCCGTTTCAAACATTACATCAATTCTGCCGTCAAACGGCGCTGTTACGATCCCTTTTTCCGGGACAACAGCAGTCCCTTTTCCAAGAATTCCCTGTGAGAAGGTGGCGTCTTTTACTTCTTCCAGCGGAATACATTCTCCCTGCATCGGGCTTGCAACGTGAATTTCCTCGCCCTCAGAAAGAAGGTTCTCTTCCGGTTCCTTTACTTTTCCAGCTTCTTCTGCCATTACCTCATCCAGATCCTCATCCTCATCGACAATATCCTCAAAGCCGATGATCATTGTGGCAATAAAGGTCACGACAACCGTCAGAAGAATCGTAAGCGCCGCGATCAGAAGACTCGATGCCCGGTCCTCTTCTACATACTGTACGATCGTCACAATCGCCGGCGTTGCAATACCAAAGCATTTCATCTGGAAGAATCCGCCGAACAGTCCGCCCACTGCCGCTCCGATACATGCTCCAAGCATTGGCCGTCTCAGACGAAGGGTAACACCGTAAAGGGCAGGCTCTGTAATTCCTGCAAACAGTGCGGAAAATGCGGAAGAACCGGCAATCTGTTTGAAATCTTTGTTTTTGCTTTTGATGGATACCGCCAGTGCCGCCGCACCCTGTGCCATATTGGAGCAGAGCTCTCCGATACAGATAAAGTTTTCATATCCTGTTGTGGCAATCATGCCAAGCTTGATCGGCGTAAATGCATGGTGCATTCCTGCCATGACAACAAATGGATAAATGCCGGCCACAATACCGATTGCGATAAATCCGAGCTTGTCATGAACGAAGTATACTGCGTCAGACAATACATTCCCGAAAATAGCTCCAAGAGGTCCTAATACGATCAGAGCAATCGGCGCTTCGATCAGTACGACCAGCATCGGTTTTAAGAAGTTCTTTGTCACAACAGGAGTGATCTTGTCCACCAGTTTTTCCACATATTTCAGAGACCATACCGCAAGGATAATCGGAATAACCGAGTAGGAATAGGATGCGTATGTCACCGGTATGAATCCTAAAAATTTCACGACTTCTCCTGCTTCGTTCGCTTCGCTCATCAGAGAAATAAAGTTCGGATGAAGCATAATCAATGCGATACTTGCCGCATAGTACATATTAGTGCCAAACTTTTTGGATGCGGAGATGGCAATCAGTACCGGCATAAAGAAGAACGCTCCATCTCCCATGACGCTTAGCAGGTTATAGGTATCCCCTTCAGTACTCAGAACTCCGATCATCGGAAGGAGTGTCAAAAGTACCTTGATCATTGCCGCACCGATAATCGCCGGAATGACCGGAGCCATGATACCGGAAATCGTGTCCATCAGCATGGAAACGATGTTCTTTTTCTCTTTCTGTTCCGGCATCTTTTTCGGTGCTTCATTTGAGAAATTGCCAAGTTTGTTCAGCTCTGCAAATACATTGGCCACATCATTTCCGATGATGATCTGATACTGGCCCGCCTTCTTCATGACGCCCATAACGCCTTTTGTCTTTTTCACCGCCTCATCGTCTACGATGGACTCGTCTTTCAGTGTGAATCTCAGCCGTGTCATACAGTGCACAAGACTGATCACATTTTCTTTTCCCCCTACACGCTGCAGGATTTTTTTTGCTACACTTGCGTA
>CAJFMZ010000186.1 GCA_904393575.1 uncultured Sellimonas sp.
CGTAGCACCACCATCAATCAGGAAATCTGATCCAGTGATAAAGGCTCCCTTATCGCTCATAAGAAGCTCTGCAACATTTGCGACCTCATCTGCAGTTCCCGGACGCCCCGCCGGGCATTTTGCGAACATGTTTTTATAAAAATCGCCGCGCGGTCCGTTAAATTCATCGATTGCCAGGGGCGTCACAATAATTCCCGGAGAGATAGAATTGATCCGGGCACCTTTCTCACCCCACTTTACGGACTCCGCCATCACACGCTTCTCATTGCAGCGTTTTGCCATCTGATACGCATGCAGCGTATCTTTGATATTCTCCGGCTGCAGAATATCCAGGTTCAGAAGCTCTTCTGTGGGCGTACATGCAAGCTGCTCGTCTTCCTCCGGTGTCCGGACTGGCTGGAGATCGTCACACCAACGCCGCCTTCCCTGATCACCTTTCCCACTTCTTCCAGAAGCACTGCTGTTCCATAAAGATCTACTTTCAGGATTGCTTCAATAGGCGCCTGGCTTGGGGAAACACCGGCCGCATTCACCAACATGGCGATCTCCCCATAGCTCTGCGCTTTTGCGATCAGATTTTTGATGGATGCTCTGGAAGAAAGATCCATCTCCATCGCTTCCACATCAAATCCTGCATCATTCATGATCTTCGCAATAGCCTGCGCATTCTCCGGTTTCTTATCTCCGATCACGATCTTTTTGCCATATCCCATACGGCGGGCGATAGCCATACCGATCTGTCCCGCTCCTGTCAAAATCATTACATCTTTCTTCATGATCCATACACCTCTTTCTTTTTTATAACCTAATTGTAGTTTTTATCTTTCGGTCATTTTCAGCATACTCTCAGAATACCGTTCTCCATAGACCTCCGTATGATCAAGGATATCGTTATCTGCAAAGGACTGATCCTTTGCCACAAAATATTTCATCTGTTGTAAAAGCAAAGAACCACCAGCCTTTCATCTGCCTGTTGATTATCTGTGACCGCTGAAAACCTGTGACATGGTCATATGATCAAGGGCATCATCAATCTGGGCTACTTCCTCTTTGGTCAGTTCAATCTCTGCCGCGCCCAGATTTTCCTTCAGTCTTGATAACTTTCTCGCCCCTGGGATTGGTACGATATATGGCCGCTTTGCCAGCATCCACGCAAGGGAGATCTGCGCTGGCGTCGCGTTTTTCTCCTCTGCCTTTGTCTGGATCAGATCCAGCAGATCTGCGTTCTGTTTCACCCCTTCTTTGGTAAACTGGGGCATGGTCCTTCTGAAATCCGCCGGACTCTGCTCAAACTGAGAGGTATCCCGGTAACAGGCCGTCAGGAATCCGTTGGCAAGAGGGCTGAACGCCACAAATCCAACCTGAAGCTCTTCCAGCACAGGAAACAGCTTTTCATAATCCCGGTACATCATGGAGAGTCTGTTCTGGATTGCCGTCACCGGGCATACCTTATGGGCTCTTCGAAGATATTCCTCATCCACTTCAGAAATTCCCCAGTGCAGAATCTTACCTTCTTTGATCAGCTCTGACATGGCTCCCGCCACTTCCTCCGGCTCCACTTTCGGATCAATCCTGTGCTGATAATACAGGTCAATATGGTCTGTCTGCAGTTTTTTCAGACTGCCCTCCACAGATTTTCGGATCGTCTCTGGTCGGCTGTCCATCTCCAGATGGTCACCCTTATGCTGCACGCCACACTTTGTAGCCAGGACAATCTTATCACGATAGGGCTTCAAGGCCTGCCCCACAAGCTCTTCGTTGTAGGCAATGCTCCCATCCGGGTTCACGCCGGTATAACATTCTGCAGTATCAAACAGGGTATAACCCATATCCACCGCCTGAGCCAACAGCTCTGTCATCTCCTTTACATCCGCCGGCGCACCGGAGGCATGTGTCATCCCCATACATCCCAGACCGACTGCGGATACTTCAAGGTTCTTTCCAAGAATTCTGGTCTTCATCGTTCATTCCTCCTTACATATACTGAAACAGTTCCGTGTATTACATCATCTTTCTGACCCATGCCTCAACTTTGGAACGAGACTGTGCCGCTTCGGCGCCGTGGATGGAGAGTCCGCTCTTCACATCTGCGCCTTTACAGATCTTCTTCAGATCTCTTTCGCTTCCGCCCATTCCGCTTCCTTCATTCGTGCAGAACGGAATAATCTTCTTTCCGGTCAGATCATAATGCTCCAGGAAAGTGAACATTACCATCGGCATCGATCCCCACCAGTTCGGGTAACCTACATAGATCGTATCGTATTCCTCCACATTCTCCTTATACGCTTTCACTTCCGGACGGTCTTTCCTGCGAAGTTCTTCCTTCGCCTCATCAATGCATGCGTAATAATCTGCCGGATATGTCTTTACGGTATCCACCTCAAACAGATCCCCGTCTGTTATATCGGCGATCATCTCAGCCACGATCTCCGTGTTTCCTTTCTCAAGATTCTTAATGCTACCGTTCCAGTAATTTTCACCTTTTCTTGAATAATAAACGACCAATGTTTTGCTCATTGCAACTTCCTCCTTTTCTCTCTGATTCATATTTTAAATGCTTTCACAAAATCAGCAATTCTGTTTTCCTATCAAGTTTATAAGTAAAACTTATTCGAAAAACAGATACATGTTTTGTAAATGATCTATGACCACGGACAGTAAAAGAGCAGGCCGTAAAGGCCCGCCCTTCAAATCAAATTACGGTTTTGAATGTATCATTATTCTTCATCCAGAAGATCCGGCATATCATGGAAAGACATTCCCAGATATTTTATTTTTCCTTTCTCTTTTTTCTCTGCGGCAAAGCCAAAGGCATCATATTTCTGACATTTATCATAGACATTGGTCCCCATGTTGTGAAGCAGATAATAATCGAAATAGTCCACCCCGCAGTACTCCAACTGTTCATTGAAGATACGCTCCATATCTTCCGCATCTTGAAAGTCACGCAGAGGAAGTTTGGTGGCAAGCTCAAAGCTGTCTCTTAGATGGCGCTCCACCAGAGCTTTTTTGACCGCCTTTTCACAATGATACCCGTGATAAGTGTAAGCCGTATCAAAATAAGTAAATCCCTGATCCATGTATGTATCAAAAAGTTTCTCGATTAACGGGTAGTCAAAAGACGCCGGATCATCCGCATTTGTAACAGGCATTCTCATGCATCCGATTGTTTTACTATCTTCTATTTTACCTTTCTGTCAGAAATCAACAATTCCGATTTCGAATCGTTATCATTCGTTTTACTTATGCGAAATCAAAATAAATGTAATTTGTGCAATCGCCGGAAATGTCAGCCCAGTTGGAAATCGCCTCATTTGAGCCAACCACTTTTGCAATGGTAGAAAAAAACAGCCAGCCTTAATCGGCTGGCCATCATATTCTCTGCGATTTCCTGACTCTCGCGGCAGTCGCCAAGGGGACATGACTGCGTATCCCCTTGGCTTATTTGCCAAAATAAAAAATAGGCTACGCCTATTCAACTCCCCTGCCCCTCAATCATGAGGGGGTTGGGGCTTTCTTTTTGTTACATTTTCGTTCATAATAGTTTTATGA
>CAJFMZ010000187.1 GCA_904393575.1 uncultured Sellimonas sp.
GTATCCCGGCTGCGGATCGCTCGTAACCATATGGTGCCCCATCTGCTTCCGCAATTTGTAACAGGGCTGATTTTGTTGTTTCCCCACGCGATCCTGCATGAATCCAGTGTCACTTTTCTGGGATTCGGCCTTTCTTCGGAACAGCCTGCCATCGGAGTAATCCTGTCAGAAAGCATGCGCTATCTGACGACAGGGCGGTGGTGGCTTGCCTTATTTCCGGGGCTTTCCCTCGTATTTGTGGTCGTGCTGTTTGCACTGTTGGGAGAACGTCTGGAAAAACTGCTGGATCCGTCCAGCACTCATGAGTAACAGGAGGGATAGCTTGGAACCGATTTTACAGATTTCACATTTATCGATTACTTTTACACAATACGAACGGGGAATCCGGAAACGCACCTTGCCAGTCATCAAGGATCTGTCCCTTCGGATTGAGCCGGGACAGATCGTAGCCGTTGTGGGAGCCAGTGGCTCCGGGAAAAGCCTTCTGGCCCACAGCATTCTTGGTGTCCTGCCCTATAACAGCCATCAGGACGGATCGATACGGTATGACGGGCAGGAACTTACCCCAAAACGAGCGGCGGCACTCCGGGGAAAGGAGATTTCTCTGATCCCACAGGGTGTCACGTATCTGGATCCACTCATGAAGATCGGAGCCCAGCTTCGAAAAGGAAGAAAAGGCGCGGAAATACGGCAGCAATGCCGGGACGTGTTAAAGCGTTATGGTCTGGATGAATCGATCGAAGAGAAGTATCCATTTGAGCTTTCCGGTGGGATGGCTCGCAGGGTGCTGATTGCCTCCGCAGTCATAGATGGGCCAAGACTCATCATTGCCGATGAACCAACACCAGGACTAGATAAAAAGGCTGCCGGACGGATTCTGGGACACTTCCGAGAGCTTGCCCAGGACGGAGCCGGAATTCTGTTTATCACCCATGATCTGGAGCTTGCCCTTACGGTTTCCGACCGGGTTGCAGTCTTTTATGCAGGGGAGACGATGGAAGAGGCGGACGCCTCGGACTTCTCCGATGTCAATCGTCTCCGGCATCCCTTTACCAGAGCATTGTGGCACGCCATGCCGGAGCATGGATTTCAGCCGCTGTCCGGGTCGCAACCATATCCGGGTACGGTTACGAAGGGATGCCCTTTTGCAGGCCAGTGTTCCTGGTGCCTTCCGGCCTGCAGGGATGCAGAGGAGATCCCGTTGATTCCGTATCGGAATGGACAGGTACGTTGTCTCTATCCGGGAAAGGAGGAGCAGAAATGATCTTACAGGCACAACATGTCTCTTTTTCCTACCATCCTCGAAAACACAAAGATATTTTACAGAATGTCAGTCTGTCTATTTCATCCGGCGAACGGGTAGGCCTCAAGGCCCCAAGCGGTCGTGGAAAGACCACCCTCTGCCGTCTGCTGGCAGGGTACGAAAGGCCGCAGAAGGGACAGATTCTGCTGGACGGAATTCCTCTGTCCTCTAAGAAGGGCGTCTGCCCGGTTCAGATGGTGTGGCAGCACCCGGAGACCGTGATGGATCCTCTGCTTCATCTTGGAACAACACTGAAAGAAGCAGGGAATCCGGAGGAACGCCTTCTGAATGCACTACATATTGAGGAAGAATGGCTGACCCGGTATCCATCGGAGCTTTCCGGCGGAGAACTGCAGCGATTCTGCCTTGCAAGAGCTTTACATCCTCAGACGCAGTTTCTGCTCTGTGACGAGATCACCGCCATGTTGGATCTGGCTACCCAGGCCCAGATCTGGAACTTCCTTTTGGAAGAGGGCAGGAGCAGAAATCTGGGAATGCTGATTGTAAGCCACGATGATGCACTGCTTCAGAAAGTCTGTACAAGGATAGAAGAACTGAAATAAAAGAACAACTTCCCCTGGAAAGCCAGTTCGGCAGTCAGGGGAAGTTGTTGTTTTTAAAGATGACATTCTACCAGATCGATCATCTTTTCGACCGTTTCAGCAGAGGAAAATGTCTGCTTATTCCGGATAAATTTGAATGGCTCTCCAAGTTTTGCTTCAATATCCTTTGCCGAAATCGGTCTGCTGAATTTTTTCACTGTATCCGGTTTCAGACGCAGTTCTTTTTTCTCGTTATCATAGGAATCCGCTATCCCGGCGAAAAATACATAACCGCTGTTAACAAATAACATAAGATCGTCCTGAAAATTTCCTTTTCCAAGACCCCGCCCTTCAAACTCATAGATCCAGTTCTTTTTTGGAAGTTCCTGTAAAAAGAAAGAGTCATCTCCGTTTGGCAAATACCGAATGGAGTACGGAATCAGCTTAATTTCCCTGCAGTTGACAAGCAGTTCATGAAGCAGCTCTGTATTTACGTTCTGATTCGAAGAGAGGGACCATTGATCCTTTTCCAGAAGATCCACCAGGTCTCGTAAATCGTCTTTCCGTTTCTGAAAATGTGCCCTTCCGTCATCTGTAAGTTCCAATGTTCCCAAAATCTCCTGAACGTCTCCGGATGAGGCGAGCATCGATAGAATCTTGCTGATATTGGAATATTCCAAACCATTTATCCCCTCTGCAGCTGCTACACGAAAAATTTCGGCAGGGGATGAGTACCCGGCTTTCAGGGCTGCCAATACAATAACATGAGTAAGATTAAGTGAAATATCAATCATAAGAATCCTCCTTCGTATTTAGTACAATACCGTTTTCTACGTCTAGAGTGTATCAGATCATTCTATGTATGTCAATAGGAATCGAAAAAAATCCACTTCTAAAATTTGGAAAGGATGGACTATGTATTCAGATTGACTTTTCACCTAAAAACAGGTATGGTAAGTTCATGAAGCGAGAAAGGAGAACGATGATGTTCACATTTAATCATTTTAATTTTAATGTTCTGGATCTGGAAAAGAGTCTGAAGTTCTACAAGGAGGCTCTTGGATTACAGGAAGTCAGAAGAAAAGAAGCGGAGGATGGAAGCTTTATCCTTGTTTATCTTGGAGATGGCAAGAGCTCTTTTACACTGGAGCTGACCTGGCTCAGAGACCGGACTGAGAAATATGATCTGGGAGAGGAAGAGTTTCATCTGGCCTTTACCACGGAGCATTACGAGGAAGCCTATCAGAAGCACAAAGAAATGGGTGTGATCCTCTTTGAAAATCCGGAGATGGGAATCTATTTTATCGGAGATCCGGATGGATACTGGATTGAGATTGTCCCTGCGTAAACTTTCCTGCTGGTTCATTTTTTCTACAAAAAGTAAAAAGATATTCAATAGAAAAGAGGGATGCGGTCTGCTACAATGAAAGCAGAAATGAAGAGCAAGGAGAGTGGAGAGTTATGAAAATGCATGAGATCATCCGGGAACGCCGTCTGGCAAAACACTATACACAGGAACAGGTTGCCAGGTATTTGGGCGTATCCACACCCGCTGTCAGCAAATGGGAAAAAGGGGGTTCACTTAGATAAAGATACCACATCAATCCCACGCTGACTTTTGCTCAACCGATACAGCCGGAGGGCTGGATAACAAGAAAA
>CAJFMZ010000188.1 GCA_904393575.1 uncultured Sellimonas sp.
CAGTCCATTGTCCGGCTGCTCCGGAGCTGATTCTTCCGGAGCCGTCTCTTCCGGGACTGTTTCTTCCGGCTGCGTGGTACCTGTCTGATCGCCGGTTGTACCCTGCTCTGTATCCTGCGCTTCTCCGTTTTCCTGTTCTGCTCCGTCCGGTCCCACAACAAAATCCTGGTCATTTTCCTGAAAGGCTCCGTTTTCCTGTTCTGTCAAAACGGAAGTATCCGTGGCTTTAGCAGCGGTATCGGCCGCCTGCACGGTAAATGATCCCATTACCAATGTCAGGCTTAAAACAATTCCGGTCATTCTTTTCATGACCCTTTTGAAACTCATTTTACATTCCCCCCATCTTCTCTTTTCCTATCATTCTGCCACAGAAGCAACTTTAACGTAATTTCCCTGAGCATCCTCGGCATAGTAAATAAGCTCTCCTGTATCAGCATTGAAAATGCCTATATCATAATTACTCTTACTTAAAATCTCATCGGAAAACTCCATCAGATAGCAGGCTGCTCCATCCGGGCAAAGTGCCGCAATCCGGCTGTCTGCTTTTTCCCGGTTAATTACAGATGCAAACCAGTCAATTCCGGAATAATCGATATTGTCCGCCACTTCCAATGCTTCTGTTTTCGTTGAGCTGAACAGACCGCATGCCATCTCATCGGATGCCGAGTTAAACGTACTGGAACTGTATCCGGAGATGCTGATTTCCGGATTGAAGAATAGAATCAATTCCGCTGCCACAGATGAATCCACATCAATAATTCCAAGTTTGTCCAACTGTTTCTGCTTTTCCGGATATAACCCCGTCGGTGTACCCGGATGTCCCTTATAGTAATAGACATAATCATCTCCATAATAAAGCTTTGTCAGTCTTGCATAGTTTTCAAACGTCTCTTCACTGTTAACATTAGTTCCAAGAATCATCATGGATTTTTTGTTCTGTCTCTCGGACTCGCTGAAATATCCATCATTAAAATCATAGAGTGCTTTAAACGCATTGACCGTATCTTCACCTTTTTCCTGGAGATTTTGAAGCATGGTATTGACATTTTTGACTGTAACATCCTTCTTGATCTTCTCAGCAAACACATTATTGTCTCCGCTTGTAAAGAGACTGTTTCTCGCTACCCACCATTCTGTTCCAGGCTCGCAGGCCAGTACTGCATACATACAATCCCAATGCTTATGCCATCCCCATTCGTCCGTCACAGTACCTGTCTCATAAGCATCTTCTTTTGCGCTATTCCAAAGGTTGATCAGCTGCTGATGTTTTGCTTCCGGATCTGCGACAGCATAGGTCTCGTTCATGATGCTGTAAGTTCCGGAACCATCCGACATCATTGTAATCGTATACTGATCCTGCGGGATCCGGTTGGCATATAAAATTTCATGAATCTGGCTACATGTAATATCATTAATGTACAAATGGAACGTCGAATCTGGACTTACTTCGTACAAATCCTCAACGTACTGCGCAAATGTCAGATAGTTGCTCGTTGTTCTCATCTGTTCATCCGTAAAGTAAGGCATTCCGTATACGCCTTCCGGGAGCTGATCCCAGTTGTATGCTGAAGGTCTTCCCAGCATCACAATCGTAGGAATCGTCTTTCCTGTCTCCTGAGATGTGGTAATATCCCAAAGTGACAGGGAAAAATACAATACAGGAAATGTAGCAGAAATCGGTGCCAAATTGTATTCCTCAGCTTTTACTCCTACGATCTGCTCTTCAGCCTCAATGATTTTTCCATCTTTCTTGTAGGAAACTGTGACATAAAACTTACCATAGTATTCCAAATTCATATTGAATCCGGATGCTGTAATATCTTTCAGATTGACTTCTTTCTTCACCTGACGAACCGTATTTCCCCGGAAACGCATAGCGGCCGTTACTTCTACACTTGTCGCTTTTCCGATCTTTTTGATTTGATCCAGCTTATTCGGCCTGACGTTGATGGAAGTAGAATCCCCCGTCTGACGGATAGTGGTTCCCCATCCGGTTGTAATATACGGACATTCCGTTGCTCCCGGTGCCTTGCCGCCTTTTGCCACCAGCTGAATCTGGATTGCCTCCAAGCGCTTGGATAATCCGGTCGTTCCTGCAATTTCTCCGTTTTTCGCCCAGTCAAGCCAGCCATATGTCTGGGCATGCACACGGTAATATACATCATACTGCTCTGAAATTGCCCCTGTCAGACGTATCTGTACCGCCTCCAGCCGAAGGGACTGACCAGTCGTTCCACTGATGTCTCCGTTCTTCTTCCATTTACTTTCCCATCCAAGTCTCTGAACATGGGTGCGGTATTCCACATTTCCTGAAACATCCGCATTATTAATCTGAATCCGTATTCCTTCCAGACGCTTTGATTTTCCAACTGTTCCACTGACAGCCCCATCATTAACATACGATTCCCATCCATAGCTTTGAACATGGGACATATATTTGATCCGCATCTGGACATATGGTCTTTCTGTTTTCCCAGGTGCTTTTTCTCCCTTTTTAACCAGCTGGATCTGAATCGCTTCCAACCGCTTGGAAAGACCCGAAGTTCCTGCACTTTCCCCATTCTTTGCCCAGTCAAGCCAGCCATACGTCTGAGCATGTACCCTGTAATACACATCGTACTCTTCGGCTACCTCACCGCTTAGTCGGATTTGGATCGCTTCCAGACGAAGCGCTTTTCCGGTTGTTCCACTCAAAACACCATTGGATTTCCAGTCACTTTCCCAGCCAAGATTCTGGATATGTGTCCGATATTCGATGTTTCCGGAAGGTACTTCACTGTCCAGATGAATCTTTATACCTTCCAGACGTTTGGATTTCCCGACCGTTCCGCTTATCGTACCATCTTTTACTTCACTCTGCCAGCCCGCTGTCTGAACATGAGTACTATAGACAACCAATGGATGGATATAGGCATTTTCCGTACTTCCAGGAGCCTTTCCTCCCTTTTCAACCAGCTGAATCTGAATCGCTTCCAGACGTTTGGACTTGCCGGACGTACCTGCGCTTTCTCCATTTTTCGCCCATCCAAGCCAGCCATACGTCTGAGCATGCACACGGTAATAAATATCATACTGTTCGGCCGCTTCTCCGCTCAGACGGATCTGAATCGCTTCCAGACGCTTGGACTCTCCTTCTGTTCCACTCAAATCGCCATCAGCTTTCCAGTCCTTTTCCCAGCCATAATTCTGAATATGAGACCGATACTGAACACTGCCTTCGATGCCTTCCAGCTCGATTTCAATGGCCTCCATGCGTTTGGATTCACCAAAGGTGCCTCCAATTCCTCCGTCAGCAGTCTCTTCCATCCATCCTTTGTTCTGTACATGTGTCCTGTATATCACATGCGCTCCCGCAGCTCTTTCTTCCCCTTCCTCAGACTGTACCTCCGGTTCGGAAGCCGTCTCCGGCTCCTGCGATTCTGCGGATGGTTCCAGTCCATTGTCCGGCTGCTCCGGAGCTGATTCTT
>CAJFMZ010000189.1:0-3426 GCA_904393575.1 uncultured Sellimonas sp.
AGTCATCCTTTTTACCTCCCATCCGAATTCGAGGATCCACAAAGCCGTAGGACAGGTCTGCAAGAATTGCCATCAAAAGTCCGATCAGCACATAGAAGATAACAATTCCCATTGTCAGCCAATGGTCCTTTCCGTTGATGGACTGTAAAAGCGTCTTACTGAGTCCTGGAACACCAAAAATCTGTTCAATTACAAGGGAACTGGAAAGCACTCCCAGGAATAAATATAAAAAAGTACTTGCGAGCGGTACGCAGGAATTTCTTAATGCATGACGTAAAATCGTCTGTCTGTAGTTTAGTCCCTTTGCCTTGGCCAGCATCATAAAATCCATTGTCAGCACTTCTGCCAACTCTGCCCGAAGCGTTCTGGCAATACTTGCAATCCCGCCAAAACTCAAAGCCAGAATCGGCAAAATCATGGAATAAAATTTGGACAAGGTTAAAGATTCTTCTGTCTCCAGCACAAGTGGAAACCATCCAAGCTTATATCCCAGAAAATACTGCATCAATGCGGCAAGCACAAAGGATGGTACGGAAATAAGAAGAATGACAAAACTGCTCACAACATGATCATAAATCGTATCTTTTTTGATTGCCATTGTAATTCCAAAAAGCAGTCCAAAAGGAAGAATAAAAAACGCCGCAAAATAGTTTAGCTGTATCGTAACCGGCAGACGTTCCAATACGCACTGAAATACCGGTACTCCAGGTCTTACCTTCAGCGAATATCCAAAATCAAAATGCAGATAATCTGACATTGTGTATCCAAACTGAGTGATAAGAGAATCATTTAAATGATACTTATCCATGATCATTTCTCGTATAGCTGGATCCAGCTTCGGCGAAAAATCAATAATATCTCCCGGCATGGAATGAAGCACAAAGAAAACAACAATCAGAATAACAACAAATGTCAGAAATGCTGCAATCAGTCTCTGTATAATGTATTTGACCATCTTGTATCCCTCTTTCTAAAGTATGCCGCCAGAAGCAGGATGCTCTGGCGGCATCTGTATCATATTTTAATTAAATTTTGCCTGCATCAGACAGAACTTCAATTCCGGATCCCCTTCATCCATTAAAGGTGTAATTTTAGAACTGAAGAAGTAGCGGCTGCCACCCGAATATGCCGGGATAAAGCTACAGTCATTGTACAGAATTTCTTCCATTTTTGCTGTTGCTTCCAGTTTTTTCTGGGCATCCCATCTATAATCATACATTGCACATTTATAAAACAGATCATCCCACTGTTTGGAAAGTTCATCATCCGCTATAACACAGTATTGTGTATTATAAACATATGGGCCACTGTATACAAAGTTTGTATTATTCCAAGGTGCGTCATATGTATTCGCCCATCCACAACTGAGACACATATCATAGTTCATTTTATCACGGGCAATTTCTTCATAAATAATAGCAGATGGTGTTGCCTGAAGATTGATTTCCAGTTTATCTTTTCCAAATAAGTCCTGGTATGTAGACTGAATTGCTTCCGCCCAGGTTTTACTAACTTCACTGCTATCTGAATAAATTGCTGTAATGGTAATCTTCTGACCGCCATTCGCTTGGTATGCTTTTTCAAAATATTCTTTTGCAAGATCTGGATCATAGCCTTCCTGAGTTACTTCATGTCCATCCATGCGGATTGCTTTTGCTTCTTTTGTATCATGATACACAACTGTTTTATTATCTTTGTCCGCAGGATCCGGCATGGTAGAGAACGGGACGTACTGATATGCACTCGGCAATGCCGTTGGATATACCGCTTTTACTACGGTTTTTCTGTCGAGCCCCCAATAAAACGCATAACGCAGATTAACATCTTTTAGCGCTTCACAGGTCGGAGTTTCTGAATTAATAAACAGTCCATAATTATCCACCGTATAGACATAACGTGCACCATCATATTCATCGTATGCCGGCTGATTTGCTACTACTGCATCCAGTTCACCTTTTTCAAACATTTGCACAATTGTATTTGCATCTGTAATTGCCTGGTATTCCACCTTGTCCGGTGTATATACATCTGCCAGAGGCGCTTTCCCATCTGTTCTGCGTGTCAGTTCCAGATACTGTCCCTGGATCAGAGAAGTCGGCTCATACAGCGCTGATGCCATAAATTTATCCAGGCTGGATCCGTAGGAACATTCTGTCTTGTCAGCGTTTAAACAGGATTCATACAGCTCCGGTTTCACTATCGCTGTTCCAACAAAGCAAAACAGATCCTTTACATCTTTCGCGCTCTCAGGCTCGTAATTTTCCGCATAAGTTACTTCAATAGTATTATCGTCCACCGCCTGAAATCCTACTTCTTCCCAATCACACTCGCCTTTCAGATAAGCATCTCCATTTTCAAAATTTGTTGCATTAACATTCCGGTTGGCAAGCTTCGGATCATTGAGCATCTTAATACTATATTCGACAGTCTCTGCATTGATTTCTGTTCCATCCGCAAATGTAAATCCATCTTGTACCTTAATCGTCCAAACCTTATGTGTATCATCCTGTGCAACTGGTTCGCCATCTGCCAGCGAAGGAACAAATGTTTTTGCTCCAGTTTCTTCATCCCAGATTTCCCGGTATAATGTTGCACTCATGTCAAGCAGGAGTTCATAATTATCAGCAGTAGTGTGCGGATTTAATGTCTGAGGTGTATCTGAAAAATATGTTTTTAATACCTTTTCTCCATCACCTGATTCTCCGCCCCCTGATGTTTCTTTCGTTCCGCCATTTCCACCACAGGCGGTCAATCCCATCACTGCTGTCAACATCAACGCTGTTAAAATTCGTGTTTTTTTCATTTGAGTCTATCCTCCCTTTCTTTAATTCTGACCATATTCAGTTATACCCGAAACTTGCCTCCTTTCTCCGTACTATTTCCTCCCTTTTTTCATGGTTAAGGTTCAAAAAAATTTATAGTTGAAAATGCAAGAAACTCAGAAGTGCCGAAAGAGCTGTACATCCTCCTCCTATACATAAAGGGAACATGACCGGCTTCTGTCTTTTCTCATCCATAATAATATTCACTGTATAGTCAGCCAGACTCATTGGGTGAAGTTCACCATCTGTACCTATTCCATGTTTCCATCTTCTCTTATAAGCAAAATATGAAAATGTTTTGAACAGACCAACATTTCGAATATATCGTGTCCCTCCGACAACGATATAAACTGCTGCAATTACAAATAGAGCATTTGAAATATTTAACAGAAAGCTCTCATTAAAATGAGTAATCAGATAGATCAGTGCAAAAAGAAATGCAATAGAAAATGTCCTGAAAGTTTCCTTTTTCAGGTAGTTTTTTACCCCGATACTTTTCATTCTTCTTCCCCCTTTTCTTCACATTTACTCTGAAAATTCCTTTATCAGCAGAATAACAACTGTTATCATCTGCTTTATTTATCATCACTCTATCATTTTACCC
>CAJFMZ010000189.1:3453-6318 GCA_904393575.1 uncultured Sellimonas sp.
TTTCGTCAATCTCTTTTGAATATTTACTATTATTTTCAGATAAGTATACAATTTTTAGTACTCTGTTTTGTGCTTTTTTCATAAATTATTATTTATTTTCCATCACTTATTCAACATTTTTGTTGCAATTTAGATAATTCCAATCCGTTATGTTGAAAAGCTTTATGCAGCACTTTCACCAGTTGGCTTGCACAGGCCATTCGATACCAAAGAAGCAAAAAGCGCATCCCCGGAATTTCTTTCCGAAAATGCGCTCTTTGTTTTTTCTCTCTATTTTTCTTGCGGAAGGCTGGAAAAATCATGGAAATAGCGTTCCCGTTCTTCCGGAGTCATCTTCACAAGCTCTTCAAAGCGGTCCATGCTGATATATCCCGCGGAGAACAGCAGCTCCGTGAATTCTTTTTTAGAAAAACCGTATGCCTTCTCCCATTCGCAGATCTTTTTCATGCCATAGTAGTAACAGGTAAAATATCCTGGCGAGTTCTGATGTGCCCTTACCTGGCCTCTTGCTGTTACCCGGTCGAATCCCAGTTCCGTTTCATACAGTCGGATCACTTTTTCCAGAGACTCCCCGTAATAAAAAAGCATCAGATCGGCACAGATGCGCACGGAAGCATGATGCCGCCGGTATGCAACAAAGAGCGGGAAAAACGGATCTTCCGAGAAGAGATCCTGAAATGCCCGCTCAGTCCGCAGGCAGGTCCCTTCCAGGAGCGGCACCAGCTTGGCTCCGATTTTCACAGTCTCCGGCGTCTCATCAACCGCAGCCCGCACATACTGTACGTGATGCCCCGGATAGGCTTCATGGAGGGTATTCATCCGAATCCATCCATCCGTCACATTTTTGTAGTTGTAGACATTCAGAAACATCTGCCCGACAAGAGGCCGGATACTGAAATCTCCGCCTTCGTAGCCGCCCCACGGATAAGAATCTTTGCAGCACTCCGACACAGCTGTACAGATACACTGCTCGTCTTCCGGGAGCCGGACATACTCATGGGCCAGTGCTCTCGTCCGTTTCAGATACTCGTTTGCACGGTCCAGCATTTCCTCCGGAGTATCGCAAGGTCCTTCATATTTGAACAGGATCTCATTAACCTCCTCCATCGTGGTCGGTTCCGGTTCCGGGATATCCAGCTTCCCGGCGATCTCAAAGACTTCCGCTCTGGTCTTTTCGATCTCCTCCCGATACCAGGAAAGGAGCTCATCCAGAGACACGCCCATCTGCTTTTGCAGAACAGTGCGGTAAGCTTCTTCGTCCATCTTTACCGTCCGGTTCAGGTCTTCTTCCTCCATCTCTGCCGCCGGCGCTTCATCATCCCGAAGCTCCTCCGCCATTTCTTTCAGGACAGTCTCCGTCTCTATCAAAGCTTTTTCCACCCTTTCCATCTGGCTGTCCGAGAAAGAAGGGAAAAACCGCTTCCGGTCCGTCCGGTACATTTCTACCATTCTGCTCTCTTTCAGAAATTCTTCCGAAAGATCGCCTGTGCTTCCTTCTGCCTTCGCCCGAATCAGTTCCAGCACGCAGTCCTTTGCGTCACAGATTTCCCGGAGATAGTCCGTCAGCCCCTGACACCGTTCCTCGTCCGGATGCCGGTTCAGCCGGGAAGTGTTCTCGATTTCCCAGTGTACTCCCAGGTGATCCGCCTCCGGATGTTCCTCTTTATCCCGCAGCGTATACTCCAGCGAATCCAGAAAGTCCTGAAAATGATGCTTTACCATGGAGAATACCCGGTCCGGTTCCTCCAACGCATCCGTCCTGTTTCTTAACGCTTCCCACCTGTTCCACGCCTGTTTCATATGCTCTTCTGTCGGGAGAAACAGCCTGCTTCCGCCCTGTTTTTCGTCCAGTCGAAATCGGGACAGCAATGCGCAGTCCCGGTCCAGCTCCCGATACCGCTGCAGTAGTTCTTCCTGTTCTTTTGCCATCTCCTTCCACTCCTTTCCGTCTTTTACTCTTTTCTCCATCTTAGCACAGTATACCCTGTTCTTCAACACAGCCAAAAAAGGGACACTCCCCAAAAGCATCTGCTTTCAAAGAGTGTCCCTTGTCATTCTTTATTTTAGTTGAAAGACTGTTCTGTACGGTTGATGATTTCATCCTGAAGCGGCTTATCCAGGTTGCGGAAGAAGTCGCTGTATCCAGCTACACGAACAATCAGGTCTTTGTAGTCTTCCGGATGTTTCTGAGCATTGATCAGTGTCTGACGGTCAACTACGTTGAACTGGATATGGTGTCCGTCCATTGCGAAGTAAGAACGGATCAGATCTGCCATATGGTTCAGACCTTCTTCTCCTGCAACAACGTCCGGTGTAAACTTCTGGTTCAGAAGTGTTCCGCCTGTTGCAAGATGATCCATCTTGGAGCAGGATTTGATAACTGCTGTTGGTCCGTGTGTATCTGCGGATTTCTCCGGAGAAATACCTTCGGATACCGGTTTGTGAGCTTTTCTTCCGTTCGGAGTTGCAAGGATTACATCTCCGAAGTATACGTGACAGGTAGTCGGAAGCATATCGATGCGGTATTCTCCGCCTCTGATATTCGGACGTCCTGTGATTGTGCTTCTGTAAAGCTCGAAGATATCCTGCATGATATCATCTGCATAATCATCATCGTTACCATATTTCGGGCTGTTGTCATGAACCATCTTGTAGATTGCATCATATCCTTCGAAGTCATGTTCCATAGCTTCGATCAGCTCTTCCATGGTGAAGTTCTTCTTGTCATAAACGTTGTATTTGATTGCAGCAACACAGTCGGTAACAGTTCCGATACCTACACCCTGAATGTAGCTTGTGTTGTATCTTGCTCCACCTGCATTGTAGTCTTTTGCCTTGGAGATACAGTCATTTGTTACAACAGAC
>CAJFMZ010000190.1 GCA_904393575.1 uncultured Sellimonas sp.
ATCGGACTTTTGAATCTGATGCCGCTGAAAGAAGATACAGAGCTTCAGCTGCTGCGGTCTTTTTCCAATACGCCCCTTCAGGTGGATGTGACGTTTGTCATGGTTTCCAGCCATCAGTCCAAAAATACGTCCGCCAATCACCTGAATAAGTTTTATGTCCGATTTCAGGACATCAAGAATCAGAAATTTGACGGCTTCATCATTACCGGAGCGCCGATCGAACAGATGCCGTTTGAGGAAGTGGACTACTGGGAAGAGATGAAAGAAATCATGGAATGGACAAAGACGAATGTCACTTCCACGATTCATCTTTGCTGGGGAGCCCAGGCGGCTTATTATTATCATTTCGGGATCGATAAATATCCACTCGATAAGAAACTTTTCGGCGTGTTCCGTCACCGGGTCATGAACAGACGGATTCCTCTGGTGAGGGGCTTCGATGATGTCTTTTATGCACCTCACTCCAGGCACACTCAGGTGGATCCGGAGCAGATTAAGGCATGTGAGGATCTGATGGTGCTTGCAGAATCGGAGGAAGCCGGTATTTTTCTGGCGATGACAAAGGATGGGAAGCAGATCTTCGTCATGGGACATCCGGAATATGACCGGATGACGCTGGACCAGGAGTATAAAAGAGATAAGGCCAAAGGTCTTCCGATTGAGATTCCGGTCAACTATTATCCGGATGACAATCCAGAAAACCGGCCGCTCCTTACATGGCGCTCAAATGCCAATAATCTGTATACGAACTGGCTCAATTACTATGTATATCAGGTGACACCGTACGATATGGTGGGGACGCCGTTTTAAAATCAGGGAAAGGGAGAAGAGTTATGAGTGATGGAAAAAATGAGGGATACTATGAAACAGTACAGTGCCCTCACTGTAAAAAGTACGTGAATTTAATTCCAGGAGAAGAGAATATCTGTCCGTATTGCAAAGAGCCGATTGATATGGAGAGGCAGGAAAAGAGTCCATCTTTCAAAGAAAAATTCCACCAGATGACAGGAAAGAGAAAATCGAAAATTGTCAAAGCAGGATGTATTGTAATCGCATGTATGATTGTGATCTCCTGGTTTGGATCTGTAAATGAAAGTGGAAAACTTCGAAATGCCATGGCTGATCTTCAGACGTCATATGACAAGCTGGAAGAGAACTATAGTCAATTAGAGACAGACTATGAAAAGTTGGAAAAGAATTATCAAAGGGCAGAAGAAAAGCTTGCCGGGGTGGAAGATCAGAAAGAACAGATCGATGCACTGAAAAAGCAGACAGCAGAATTAACGGAAGCGAATAAAAAGCTGACAGAAGAAAAAGATTCTCTCAATGCGCAGCTTGCGGATCAGGCGGAAAAACTGAAAGCTGCAGAGGCAAAAAGCGCTGCGGCTCAGACTGCGTCTGATACATCCCAGAACAGTGGTTCGTTGGGAAATACTTCCACGGAAGAAGTTGGATCCATGGTTTGGATCTCAGCAACAGGAAGCAAATATCACAGTATTCCAAACTGTGGACGTATGGACCCGAATCGCGCGACACAGATGTCGGTATCTGAAGCGCAGTCGAGAGGATATACGCCCTGCAGTAAATGTTTTTAAGTGTTTCCAAAAATATGCCTGGGCCTCCTAAAGAGAGGAGATGCCCCAGGCTTTTTTGACCTCTTCCACCGGAAGCTCTTCTCCGGTATACAGACGGAAGGCTGCCACGCCTTGATAGAGAAGCATGCCAAGACCGTTACAGCACGGCAGCCCTTTCTCCTTGGCATAGCGGAGCAGAGTTGTTTCCTCCGGAGAGTAGATAATATCCATGACAAAGAGTTGTTCACCCAGAAACTCCGGACCTGGAACCGGACAGGCGTCCGCATTTGGTTCCATGCCGATGCTGGTGGCATTGATCAGGATATCGGCCTGACTCAGCTTTTGCTTTAACACTGCGTGATCACCAATATCCAGAAGTGAAATCCGGCATCCGGTTTCTTTCTGGATTTTTTCAAGAAATGATTCCGATTTCCAGAAGCTCGCTTTTCGGACGAAAACCGAAATTTCTGAGACTCCGTCCAGTGCCGCCTGTGTGATAATGGCAGTGCCGGCGCCTCCGGCTCCCAGGATGACAAGATGTTTTCCTGAAACAGAAACACCTGCTCTGGAAAGGGCAAGCATAGCGCCGCTTCCGTCGGTGTTGTAACCGGTCAGATGACCGTTTTCGTTTACAATGGTATTGACTGCGTCGCAGAGGCGTGCCTCTGTGGAGATCTCGTCCAGATACTGCATGACAGCCGTTTTGTTCGGCATGGAGATATTTGCCCCGCGCATCCGAAGTGTGCGCATGGCCCGGATGGCATCTGGCAGTGTTGTCTGATCAATCTGAAAAGCAAGATACACATAATCCATTCCCAGTTTCTCAAACGCTGTGTTATACATCAAAGGAGATCTGGAATGGGAGGCCGGATCGGCAAAAAAGCCTAAAAGTCCGGTGTGTCCGCTGATTTGTAATGACATAGGGATTCCCTCTTTCTATCTGTTGATGGTTATGGTAAGATTATAAAGAATGACAAAAAGAAAGTCAATCAATCATGGAAGGCGGAAGATAAAATGAAACATATATTTTTAACCGGGTTTATGGGAACAGGAAAGACAACGGTTTCCAGAAGCCTCAAAGAGCTCCTGAATATGGAGGTAATCGATATGGATGAGGCGATCGAAAGACAGGAGAAGATGCCGATCCCAGAGATTTTTTCCCAAAAAGGGGAGGACTATTTCCGAAAGCGTGAGACCGGTTTTTTGAAATCGTTGGGAGAGAAAAAAGGTATGATTATTTCCTGCGGAGGAGGCGTGCCTCTCAGGGAGGAGAATGTGAAGGCTATGAAAGAATGCGGAGTTGTAGTACTTCTGACAGCCGCTCCGGAGACGATTTATGACCGGGTCAAAGACAGCCATGACCGTCCTTTGCTGGAACAGAACAAGACACCGGAATATATCAGGGAGCTTCTGGAAAAGAGAGAGCCGTATTATAAGAGGGCGGCGGATCTGGAAGTGATTACGGATGGAAGGACTGCAGGGCAGATTGCAGAAGAGATAAAAAATTTTCTTGACAGCAGCAGGGCAGTGTGATAAAGTATATCCAGGATTTATATTTCAAACCGATGAGAAAGAGGAGTAGATCATCAGGCGAGATCACAGAGAGCGGCAGATGGTGGAACTGCTGTATGGAGCGGATGATTGAATGGACTTTCGAGGGCAGCCTGAAAGCCGTATGGCAAGTATGGTTTGTCGGGAACCGAACCCGTTATCAATCAGGAGTGTATGTTAGTACATGAGAAAGT
>CAJFMZ010000191.1 GCA_904393575.1 uncultured Sellimonas sp.
TAGTATTTGCGCAGTATTAAATGGAAAATCAGTTGATACATCTATGGGCTTTACACCTCTTGGAGGAATCCCAATGGGAACAAGGTCAGGCGACTTAGACCCATCAGTTGTTACATATATTATGGATAAAGAACAGATGAAAAAAGATTTGGGAGGAGGAGCTGTCTTTGATATTGGAGAACCAAACACAGCTTTTGCACAGTATTTCACAGGGGAATGCTATCTGAACATGCTCACAACAGAGCGTGTACCGGTGGGAAATGTTACATTCGCACCTGGAACGATCAATCATTATCATATCCATCATAAGGGAGGACAGATTCTTCTGGTGACAGGAGGCAGAGGATGGTATCAGGAAGAAGGGAAACCGGCCCAGGAGCTTCATCCGGGAGATGTAGTAAATATTCCACCGGAAGTCAAGCACTGGCATGGGGCGGCAAAAGACAGCTGGTTCCAGCATCTGGCTATTGAAGTGCCGGCAGAGGGAGCGTCCAATGAATGGCTGGAACCGGTAGATCCGGAAGAATACGCGAAATTAAAGTAAATGAAGGTAGAAACAATATGGAATATTCAAAATTAGGAAACACGGATATTGAAGTATCGAAAATCTGTGTCGGCTGTATGAGCTTCGGAAAGGCCGGGACACTGCATGATTGGACTGTTGATGAAAATGAGACAGAAAACATTGTAAAACATGCTTTAGACCTGGGCATTAACTTCTTTGACACAGCAAACGGCTATTCAGATGGCACCAGCGAGGAATATTTAGGACGGGCAATTAAGAAAAATATCTCAAGAGAGGATCTGTGCATTCCCCATCCAGACGGATGTACAGAGCATAAAAGTCGCATGTTCCTATGGTCGAATTCATCAACCTGTGGAACATGCGACTTCCATTTTTTTCATAACCGTTGCATTTTTCAGTTATTTTTTCTCTTGTGCCGAACCAAGTGTGACTGTAACGGTCTGCGCCTCATACTTTCCGTTATTCGCACGCTGAAGGACAACATCTACTTTTCCCCCTGCCGCATAATACTGAAGCGTATCCTGAAGTTGTTCCATATTCGCCACGGACCTTCCGTCCAGTTCTGTAATGATGTCCTTCTCTTTGATTCCTGCTTTGTCAGCCGGTCCGTCTTTGACAACGGATGCTACGATGACTCCACCCGGAATTCCATAAAGCTGCGTAATGTCTGCGGTCACACTTCAGAATATGCAGCAGATTTTTTCCTACCCGGATAATCTTCCTTCTGTGATGTCCGGTAATCAGCATCTGGACAATTTCGAAGACAGTTCTGTTCACTTTCACTGGCATACGGAATTTCAGTTTGGACTTATCTTAAGTGGCAAAATTAATTACAGTATCTTTCGCAGTCTCGTCAATCAGGAGTGCTCTGAGCTTTCTGTCGGTGACGGCTTTTTTATTAACTCAAAAGTACTGCACGGATGCAGAGGTGAACTGCCTGGTACGAACTTTTTTACTTTTGGCATGCCGCCAACTTATTTTGCATCCCATGCTTTTGGGAAAACCTATGAAAAGATCATTCTCCCTGTGGTCCATTCCAGAACTCCGGGGATCTTCTTCCTGCATTCCAAAAAAGAAGATCAATCGATCCTTGATCTTTTCCGTAAATTTTACAATCTGGAGAAGGGCAAATCGGATTATGACATACAATGTATTCAGTTAGTCTGTCAGATTTTGGAATACCTGTACAACCATTTACAAAATCAGGGGGAACTTCTTACTTCCTCCGGAATTCCCCTTACGCATGCAAAACGAATTCGAAGTATGCTGGACTACATTCATCAGCATTATGCGGAACCGTTGACAGTCGAACAAATTGCCGACTCTGCCAACATCAGCAAAAGGGAATGTTATCGTTGTTTTCGCGAAATCATCGGGAAAAGTCCGATTGAATATCTGACAAAATTCCGTCTTGCGTCTGCTTTATATCAAATGACGAGAACAGATGATACCCTCAAAAATATATCCAGATCCTGTGGCTTTGAAAGTCATGGTTATTTCAACAAATGTTTCAAAAAATATTACGGCGTTTCTCCTACACAGTACCGTATTTAAAACATGTGCCTTTTTTTGTATTATTCTGCCATATTGTTGACAGAAAAAAGTGATTTTAGTATAGTTCTTTTGGATAAAAGGAAGAGATGCAGTTTGGCTGAAATGGAAGGACATCATTTCTCTTCCTTTATATCCGGATATACGAAAGGGGCGGCACCGGAGTGCTGTCTTTTTTTGTAAGAAATCGGATGTTCTTATAAAGTTAAAAAGAGACTTCCGAAGAAGCCTCTGGTTTTGCTGTATATACCGTTCCGTACTGCGAACGGATTTAAAATTCTTTTTTCTCCAGGATCCGGCATGACAGAATCAACGAGATCAGGAGAACCAAAACTCCCGCGAAAAGACAGACCGGATAGATCCATGTTCCCGCAAGCACATGGTTCACCCAGTGCATCAGAGCATCCATCCTTTCTGGATCATGACTTTCCAGAAAGCGAAGTCCGAAAAAGATCACAAAAAAGATCAACATGAAGCCAAAGATCAGCATAATCCGCCCTTTCTCCGCCCCAAATTTCAGATCTGCCGGGATGGAAAAGGAAAGCATGATTACTCCGACAACCGCGCAGATTGCAATGGTCAATATCGTCTCTTTCCATGAAATGCTTTCTGCGTTGACCAGTTTTTGTACCATGGCCATCACTGCGGCATACAGAACACCTGCTGCCAGAATCAGGAGCCCTGCCAGGTATTTTTCCGCCACATACTGCTTTCTTGTAACAGGAAGGGTCATCAGAAACGCCAGTCCCCCATTCATCTCATCGTAGCTGATTGTCATTCCGGCAATCATGGCACTGAGAATCACGATATATCCTGTCAGAAAAGCAGTATCCGTTTTGGTTGCAGTAAAGACAACCGATACAAACACCACAATAAGTATCATCTTTTTTAATTCTCTCAACAGACAGAAATCTTTGACCAGCAGTCCTTTCATACTTCTTCCCCCTTTACCATCATCATAATGATTTCATCAATACTGCCTTTTTCCGCAGTAATATCCGGATAATTTTCCATATAATAGCGTATTTCATCCGTCAGGCAGCTCCACCCATAAGGTTCTTTCCTTTTCTTTAGCAGATGGCTGTGGTCAATAGTGTGGAAGCGCTCCTTGGTCATCTTCAGCAGACCATAATTTCCAAGCAGCCGGTCCGTATCTTCATGGAGAATGATCTTCCCCTCATGGATCATGTAAATATCATCACAAAGGCCTTCCAGATCACCGGAAATGTGGGAA
>CAJFMZ010000192.1 GCA_904393575.1 uncultured Sellimonas sp.
AAGTGATAAAGTATAATAATTGCATAGATCTCATATAAGGATAAAGAAAGGATACGGAGATGAGAAATTACTGGAATTGGGAACGGTTTGGAGAGGATATCAGGAGAACTGTTCAGGATGCCGTGGATTCTATGGATTTCAGAAGCCTGAACCAGACGATCACGGACACGATCAATCATGCGTCCGGAAGTTTCCGAAGGTACTCCGAAGATGCCAGACAAACCAGAGATAGAAATGAAGATAGAAAAAAAGACTGGGCAAAAGTGGATCTGAGCAAGTTAAAACAGCCGGTATTGTATACGGGAACCGGTGGCAAAAAAGCAGCTGGTCTGGCTCTTTCCATTGTCGGACTTGGAGTCGGTGCTGCGTTTTTCCTGGGATTTCTTTTTACCGGGCTTACGATGCTCTTGATTGAGCAGAATTCAGGAATTATGTTCGGGTTTATCACCCTTTTGATTTTTGCGGCAGTTTTCTGTGGAATCGGTGCGGCAGGATTAAAAAAGCTTGGAAGAATAAGACGTTTTCAGAGCTATCTGTCAGAACTGAATGGAAAAGAATACTCCAATATCAGAGAACTTGCCAGAAGAACAAGAAAAAAGGAAAAGGCCGTGCTGAAAGATCTGGAATGGATGATCGAAAAGCGGTGGTTTCTTCAGGGGCATCTGGATGATACAAACACCTGTCTGATTACCAGCAACGATGCTTATGAGGCATATCGGGACCTCATGCAGAAGCAGGAGGAGACCCGCAGAAATGAGGAGGAAGCACGGAAGAGGCAGGAGCAGGAAACACAGACAAAAGAAGAGCGTGCGGAGAAAAGACAGCAGATGGATCCTCAGATCCGCGCTGTGATTGAGACCGGGCAGAAATACATCCAAAAACTGAGAGAGTGCAATGATGCGATACCAGGGGAGGTTGTCTCAGAAAAGATTTCGCGGATGGAAGAGCTGACAAAGCGGATTTTTGAAAGGGTGGAACAGGATCCGGATGCAGTGGATGATATTGAAAAGCTGATGGAGTATTATCTTCCAACAGCGGTAAAGCTTCTGGAAGCCTATGAGGAGCTGGATCATCAGCCGGTGCAGGGGGAAAATATTGTAAATTCCAAAAGGGAAATCGAAGATACGCTTGATACGCTGAATATCGCATTTGAAAAACTTCTGGATGATCTGTTTCAGGAGACAGCTTGGGATGTGTCATCGGATATTAGTGTGTTGAAGATGATGCTGGCACAGGAAGGACTTACAGAAGACGATTTTAAAACAGGAGGAAAATCATGAGTCAGGATTTAAAAGATTTACAGACAGGTCCGGTACTGACCCTGGATCCATTTCAGGAAACAAAGCAGGAAATAAAACCGGAAGAGAAAGAAGAGCCGGTTATGGATGAAAATGTATTAACGGAAGAAGAAAGGAAAATGGCAGAGCAGTTTGCAAGCCAGATTGACCTGACGAATTCGACCATGATTCTTCAGTATGGAGCGGGAACTCAGAAAAAGATGGCGGATTTTTCTGAGACAGCCCTTGATAATGTCCGGACGAAAGATCTTGGGGAAGTGGGAAGCCTTCTGGGAAACGTTGTGCAGGAACTGAAAAATTTCGACGAGGAAGAAGAAAAGGGATTTTTCGGTATATTTAAAAAGCAGGCAAACAAGATTCAAAATCTGAAAACGAAATATGCAAGCGCAGAGGCCAATGTCAATCAGATCTGCAAAGTGTTGGAAGGACATCAGGTCCAGTTGTTGAAAGATATTGCTCTGCTGGACAAGATGTATGAGTTGAATCTCACCTATTTTAAGGAACTGACAATGTACATCATGGCCGGGAAAAAGAAACTCCAAGAAGTGCAGGAAAAGGATCTTGCCGAATTAAGGGAGAAGGCCCGGAGAAGTGGGCTTGCCGAGGATGCGCAGGCGGCCAGAGATCTGGAATCCATGTGCAATCGGTTTGAGAAAAAAATTCATGATCTGGAACTGACCCGGATGGTTTCCATCCAGACAGCACCACAGATCCGTCTGGTTCAGAACAATGATACCATTATGGCGGAAAAAATTCAGTCCACGATTGTCAATACAATTCCGCTCTGGAAAAGTCAGATGGTGCTTGCGCTTGGTGTGGAACATTCCAGGCAGGCAGCAGAGGCTCAGCGTGAAGTGACAGATATGACGAATGAGCTGTTAAGGAAAAATGCAGAGACTCTGAAAATGGCAACGGTAGAAACCGCAAAAGAATCCGAACGAGGCATTGTAGATATGGAAACGCTGAAAGCGACCAATGAATCACTGATTTCCACACTGGATGAAGTGATGCAGATTCAGGAAGACGGCCGCAGAAAGCGGCAGGAAGCGGAAGTAGAGCTTCGGAAGATGGAGCAGGAATTAAAGGACAAGCTCCTTCAGATCAGGTAATAAATAAGAAAAAAAGCGTCCGTACGAAAAAAGTGCGGACGCCTTTTGTATGCGATCAAATGGCTGTTGCCTCTAATACTATTTGGCCTTGCAGGTCTCTGAATGGTTTTTCCTTTCGAATATCATGCGGAAAATCCAGCGTACAAGCGGACCGCAGAAGAAAATTTGCCAGAAGAAGGCCATTGGGAAATTACAGACGAATGTCTGAAGCCATACCGGAATAAATTCGATTCCAGGATGTTTGAAGATCACAGTAGCCCAGAAGCTCATAATCGGGCACATGAAAGCAACCGTGACACTGGCTCTGGCAAGAGTAATAAAAATCGGTTTCTCTTCTCCGGGTGTTACGAGGCGGAATGCAATTTTTGGCGCAAGCCGGTCGATAAAGAAGAAACCCATCACGAAGCAGACGGGATAAATGATAACCATTTCGTGGAAGGCATAGAGGATACCGGCGTTTGTCAGTCCATGCATACGTAGTCCGGTATTATAAAGCTCCATTGCAGCAACCATGAAAAAGGTCATCAGCAGTCCATAGATTACTTCCTGAAATTTTGTTTTTGGCATCATCAGTCCTCCTTAATTCATTTCAATGAAAAAGGCGTTAATCCACTGAATGCTCAATAGACTACGCCTGAAAGACTTATTTCTATCTGGGCTGATTAAAGCCTCTTTCCTTATAATTATCAGATTAACGGGCATGTCAATCCATACGCATTTGATTATAACAAAATTAGAAATTAATTTCAAAGAGAAAAATAAAAAAAAGTCGAAAAAAGTAGTTGACATTTATAAGCCAGAGTGATAATATATAACACGTTCCGCTGATAACTGTCAGCACTGATCATCACAGAGTGACAGCTCTCGTGAC
>CAJFMZ010000193.1:0-3270 GCA_904393575.1 uncultured Sellimonas sp.
ACCAAGCTGAGCCACACTCCGATAACTACGGATAGAGGACTCGAACCTCTACTAACAGAGTCAGAGTCTGCTGTGCTGCCATTACACCAATCCGCATCACATATTGCCGTCCCGCTGTTTACCAGCGAACAAGACTATTATATCAAAAAATTTTCGAATGTCAACACTTTTTTTCATTTTCTCTTTTTCCCGGCTGCCAATGCTGTTATAATACGGGAAACGAGGTTTTTGGGAGGACGATCATGAAACAGTATTTTAAAATCGGAGACATATCAAAGCTCTATCAGATCAGCACAGATTCCATTCGCTACTACGAAGAGCTTGGCCTTCTGACGCCAAAGCGCGGGGAGAACGGCTACCGGCTCTACCGGCTTACCGATATCTGGCGTCTGAATATGATCCGGGATCTCCGGGCTTTGGGATTTCCCATGGAGAAGATCCGTGACTATCTGAACAACCGCAGTATCCATTCAACAGAACGTTTGCTCTGCGATGAGCTGGATGCGATTCAGCATCAGATCTCTCAGCTGCTTCACCTGCAGGAAAACGTGGAAAAGCGTCTTCAGACAATCCGTAAAGCCGAGGAGGGGCCTCTGGAAACGGTCACGGAGAAACGCTTTCCGGTCCGCCCCTGCCACATTATCCGTTCACCCTATCGGAAGGATGAGGAGATGGACGTTCTCATGAAGCAGCTTTTAAATCAGTCCAGGGATAATCTTTTCATCATTGGGAGCAACTACTTCGGTTCTCTGCTTCCTGCCTCCGCTTCTGAGGAAGGACATCATAGAGATTACGAAGGAGTGTTCCTGATCGCCGATGACGGACCGGAGACTTTGCCGGAGGGTCTGTATCTTTCCTGGCTCTACCGGGGTACCACCGAACACAATGCCGAGGGGATCCGTCATCTCGTGAACTATGCAAGAGAGCATGGTTACCGCACCGATGACCAGTTTCTGGAGCTTGTCTGGGTGGACATCCACCAGTCCTCCGACCCGAATGAATTCATCACGGAACTTCAGGTTCACATCCTGGAAGAGCCGGACCAATGTTCTGATCCGCAGTAAATCCGCTTTAGCTTTGTCGGCATCCAAAAAGGACATCCTCATGGGATTGTATCCCTATGCACGGATGTCCTTTTTGATTTCTGTCTATGTCTCTGCTTTACAGATTTTTGATGCGCTCTACCGCTGCCGCTGTATTTTCGTAAGTACCAAATGCAGTCAGGCGGAAATAGCCTTCTCCGCTTGGTCCGAATCCGGATCCCGGAGTTCCCACAACCCCTGCCTTGTCGAGAAGATAATCAAAGAATTCCCAGGACGTCATGTGATCCGGCGTCTTCAGCCAGATATACGGAGAATTCACTCCTCCTGATACGGTGTATCCTGCTTCTTTGAGTCCATCGTAAATGGTCTTTGCATTTCTCATATAATAGGCGATCTGTTCTTTCAGCTGTGCTTTTCCCGCTTCGGAATACACGGCCTCTCCTGCTCTCTGAATGATGTACGGTGCTCCATTGTATTTGGTTCCGTGGCGTCTTGCCCAGAGGGAGTGCAGCATGACATCGCCGCATTTGAGATCCTTTGGAATGACGGTTGCTCCAAGGCGCACTCCGGTAAATCCTGCGTTCTTGGAGAAGCTGCGAAGCTCGATGGCACAGGTGCGCGCGCCTTCACACTCATAGATAGTGTGCGGCACATTGTCTTCGGAAATATATGCTTCATATGCAGCATCGTAAATGATGACCGAACCGTTCTTATTGGCATAGTCTACCCATTCCTGGAGCTGATCCTTTGTGATGGCGGATCCGGTCGGGTTGTTTGGGAAGCACAGGTAAATGAGATCCGGCACTTCTTTTGGAAGCTCCGGAACGAACTGGTTTTCTGCCGTGCAAGGCATATAGATCACGTCGCTCCATACTTCCGACTTCGGATCGTATGTGCCGGTGCGGCCTGCCATAACGTTTGTATCCACATAGACCGGGTAAACCGGGTCGCATACTGCAATCTTATTGTTCTGGTCGAAGATCTCCTGAATATTTCCGGAATCCCCTTTTGCTCCATCGGAGATGAAGATCTCATCTGCATGGATCTCGCATCCTCTTGCCTCATAATCATTTTTCGCCATGGCACTTCTCAGGAATTCATATCCGAGATCCGGGGCATACCCATGGAATGTCTCGGCGTGAGCCATCTCGTCCACTGCCTTATGGAGCGCATCAATGATGGCCGGCGCCAGCGGCTGTGTCACGTCGCCGATTCCAAGACGAATGATGGATTTGTCCGGATTTGCTTCGGTATATGCCGCTACCTTTTTTGCGATATTGGAAAAGAGATAGCTTCCTGGAAGTTTCAGATAATTTTCATTAATTTTAAACATACCTTGTCTCCTTCTCTTTATTTCTTTACTGTGTTAAATTCATTCATGCCGGGTCTATCATAACACATTTCAAGAAACGCGTAAAGGAAATTTTCTAAAACCGTAGTACAATTTAATACTACGCTTTTCCGATTTCGGCTTCCGAACACGGGCCCGCGATGCTTCCGGGGTATTCTCCCTCGCACACAAACCGGCACCCTCCGGTGAGATACAGTTCTCCGTCTTCCTTCCACTCCACTTCCAGCATGCCTCCCGGCATCTCGATATTGACCTTCTGCTTGGTCCTGCCGCTTCGAATAGCGGCTGCCGCAGCAGCGCATGCCCCGCTTCCGCAGGAAAGCGTCTCATTGCTCCCCCTCTCCCACACCCGGACCTTCATTCCGGTCTCGGAATATACCTGCACCAGCTCCACATTGATGCCCTCCGGAAAGTCCGAATGGGTGCTGATAGCGGCCGCCTTTTTCATATCCCATGTCTTCCAGCTTCCTTCCTCCGGCGTCATAAAGATGACCGCATGGGGATTTCCCATGGAGACAATCGTCATTTCTGTCTTTTGTCCCTCCATGGAAATCACATGGGCCGTCTCCTCGATCAACGGCGCTCCCATCCGGACGGTTGCCTTTTGGGAGTCCTCCAGAATCCGGACCTTATGGATCCCGCTGTCGGTCTCCACACTGATCTCCTGTTTCCTTATCTTTTTATAATCATACAGATATCTTGCCACACAACGGACGCCGTTTCCGCACATTCTTCCTCTGGATCCGTCTGCATTGTACATCTCCATCCTGCAGTCCGCCTGGTCAGACGGAGCAATCAGGATCAGTCCATCCGCACCCACGCCAAAATGCCGGTCGCTGATTTTTCTTGCAAGTCTCTGGGGATTTGGAACCGTTT
>CAJFMZ010000193.1:3288-4248 GCA_904393575.1 uncultured Sellimonas sp.
TCATGCTCCAGCTCCACATAAATATAATCATTGCCGCATCCTTCCATTTTTACAAAATGCATCTGCAAATCCTCCTACTGTTTTCTGGTATTGTATGAAGATCCGGCACTTTTTATGTCATTCTGGGAATCTGCCTTCCCTTGACATCCATATGATAGCCTTCTCTTAAAATCAGTTCCAATACCGGAACGAACTGCCAACCTTCACTCTCCATAGTATCGATCAGCTGTCCCAGCGCTTCTTTGGTATCTCTGGATTCACTGTTTAGCCGGATAATGGCCCCATTTTGCAGTTCTTCGCTTTGCAGTACTTCCTTTACAATGCTTTTGGCTCCGTACTCTTTCCAGTCTTTGGAATCCACCGACCAGCAGACCGTAAAGAATCCTTCTTCCCAGGCGGTCCGAATCAGTGTATCGCTGTACCGTCCGTAGGGTGGGCGGAACAGCTCCAGATTGATCTCTGCCTTTTTGGCAGCCTGCTTTGCCTCCTGCAGTTCCTTTTGTATCTCCGCTGCGGACTTCTCAGATAGGTTATCATGGCTGACCCCCATGGTTCCCACGTCATGTCCGTCCTCCTTCATCTTTCCGATCAGGTCCGGATGGCCATCCATCCAGTCGGCAGTGACAAAAAAGGTCGCACGCACCTTTTTTTCTTTCAGCAGTTCCATAATCTCTGCTGTCCCGTCCTCTCCCCAGGCCGTCTCAAAGGTCAGCGCCGCCTTTTTTTCCTCTGTCTCCACGGAACAGACTGGCATCTCATGCCCATTGACGCTGTTTCCGACGGTAGTATACTCCTTGACATACCAGATTCCCCCTGCAGTCAGAAAGAAGACCGCAAAGATGGGAAGGATTCTCCTTTTCCATGAATTTCTCTGAACAAACATAAAAAAACTCCGGAGCATCTATTGTTCTTACAATATATGCTCCGAAGTCTGATTTTACCAGTTTACCAGATTCCAAG
>CAJFMZ010000194.1 GCA_904393575.1 uncultured Sellimonas sp.
TCCTTGGACTTGTTGATTACGAGAAGGTCCAATTAAACGGACAGGAGATCCGTCTGCCGGAAGGGATGGAGCTGGATCTTGGAGCAGTAGGAAAAGGATATGCAGGAGATCTTGCCGCTTCTCTTGTGGAAGAGGCAGGTGTCACTTCTGCGCTGCTTAATATTGGCGGAAATGTGCAAACGGTCGGTTCCAAACCGGATGGATCAAAGTGGCGTCTGGCAATCCGCAGCCCTTACGGGGAAGGAGAAGTCGGAGTGCTGGAAGTGTCGGACTGTGCAGTAGTGACTTCCGGCAATTATGAGCGGTATTTTACGGGAGAAGACGGGAAACGATATGGTCATATTATTGATCCAAAGACCGGATACCCGGTGGATAATGGACTTGCATCGGTGACTATTATTACAGATGAAGGGAAAATGGGGGACGCCCTTTCCACTTCCATGTTTGTAAAAGGGCTGCAAGGCGCCCAGGAATACTGGAAAAGTCATGATGGATTTGAAATGATTATCATGACGGAAGACAAGGAACTTTATCTGACGGAAGGGATTGCGGATCATTTTACGCTGACGGATGAGTTCAGCAATATGGAACGGCATGTGATTGCCAGATAAATGTGCGGATTCTTACGGGAATTCCTGTTGCAATTCCTATCTGGCTATGATACAGTGATTATGATATGAATTTCCTGTTATTAAAAACTGAATAACTTTGTCAAGTGAAGAATTCCTTTCGAGGATGCATTTTAAAAGGGAACGGAGTGAGAATCTCCGGCGATCCGGTCACTGTAAGCAAGGAGCCGGTCCCGATTTATGTCATTGCGGCGCAGCCGTGAGAAGGCCGGGACAGGTGATGAGAGGCAAGCCAGGAAACCTGCTTGACAGAGAAGATGAAGCTTCCGTGTAAAGCAGACATCTGAAATATGGAAGGCAGTTTGTGTCTGTCCATATGTTTTTGTTGTGCCTGCTTATCTGATAAGCAGGTTTTTTGTTCTGCAAAACGAATCTTCCGGTAAGAAAGCGGACCAGCCATCTGGGCGAAAGGATCCAAAAACAGGAAAAAATACCGAAAGAAGGAGAGAACATGAAACAGAACATGGTGAAAAAGGTGCTGACCTGTCTTTTGGCGGCAGTCATGGCAACGTCCCTTTCCGCCTGTGGGGGAAAGGAAAAAAACAACAGCGGGGATTCCGGAAGGATCAGTGCCGATCAGGTCAAGAAAGACAATCAGGCAGATTCTGAAAGCTCAGTCGAAAGTGGAGAAGACGCTACAGGTACAAAAAGGACAGAATATCCGCTGACGATCACTACTTATGGCCGGGATGGAGCAGAATACACGATGACTTACGAAAAAGCGCCGGAAAGAGTGGCGGCAGTTTATCAGGGATCAGTGGAGACCCTGCTTGCTCTGGGACTGGAAGATCGGATTGTCGCAACGGCAGGACTGGATAATGAGGTGCCGGATGATCAGAAAGCGGCATTTTCCAAAACAGACTATCTGGATGAGTTTACACCGTCCAAAGAGACGATGACCATGCTGGAGCCGGACATGATTTTTTCCTGGGTGTCGCTGTTTGACGAGGACAATCTTGGAAGTCCGGATGAATGGATCGAAAAAGGAACGAATGTCTATATCAACACGAATACAGCAGTCAAGGAAGATTCTCTGGAAAACGAGTACAATGATATTTTAAATATTGGAAAGATTTTTGATGTACAGGATCGTGCAGAAGAGATCGTAAACCAGATGAAAGATACTGTAGCGCACGTAAAAACACTGGCCGAAAAGCAGGAAGAGAAGCCATCCGTCATGGTGGTGGAGAGCATGAATGATACGTTTACCAATTATGGAGCCAACAGCATCGCAGGAGATATGGTGACAAACCTCGGCGCCAGCCTTGCAAATCCGGATGCATCCTCGGTTGGGAAGGAAGACATTATCAGTGCAGATCCGGATGTGATTTTTGTTGTCTATATGCCGTATACCGGTGATGATCCGGAGACGGTCAAGGAAGAGAATCTGAACCGGATTTTGAAGGAGGAGTCCTTTCAAAGTCTGAGTGCAGTAAAGAATGACCGGGTTGTCCCGATTATGTTAAGTGAAATGTACGCCAGTGCCACAAGGACACAGGACGGTATCGAGACCATCGCAAAGGGGCTTTATCCGGATCTGAATCTGGACGAATAGAGGGAAACTTATGAAACATGGAACAATGAAACCAAAGACATATGGAATTCTGATCTTTGTACTTCTGGCGGCGCTTGTTGTGTCGCTTATTACAGCGGTATTGTTTGGAAATGCGGATCTGTCTTTTTCGGATGTATACCGTGTGATCGGATATGAGGTCTTTCATACCAGGACGCTGTCTTCCTATGGGGAAGGGGCTGTTCACGATGTGGTCTGGCTGATCCGTCTTCCGAGAGTTCTGATGGCGGCGGCAGTAGGAATGGGTCTTTCTGTGTGCGGAGTAGTCATGCAGGCGGTCGTCAAAAATCCGCTGGCGGATCCATATGTTCTTGGGGTGTCTTCCGGAGCATATCTAGGGGCCGCTGCATCTATTCTGCTGGGAATCGGTTCGGTATTCGGAGATCAGGGGATGGGCATCATGGCTTTTTTTGGCGCACTTTCGGCGTCTCTTGGGGTGCTCATCATTTCCGGAATCGGAGGACGGACAAGCGCGGGAAAACTGATTCTGGCAGGAATGGCAGTCAGCACAGTCTGTTCGGCGTTTGCAAATTTTCTGATTTATATTTCCCAGAACCGGGAGGCAACGACACAGATTTCGTACTGGAGTATGGGGAGTCTTGCAGCGGCAGACTGGGACAATGTACTGGTGGTACTTCTGGTCATGGTGGCGGCAACGCTGATTTTCTGGACCCAGTCCAGAAACCTGAATCTGATGCTGCTGGGAGATGAGACGGCGGTGACTCTCGGAACAGACCTCCGACGGGTACGGATCGGATATCTGATTCTCTCTTCGTTCATGGTGGGAACGGCAGTGTGTGCAGCCGGAATGATCGGTTTTGTAGGACTGATCATCCCTCACGCAGTACGGATGTGCCTTGGAACAGACCACAAAAGACTGATCCCGGTCAGTGCGCTGGCCGGAGCTGTTTTTTTGATTTGGGCGGATGTGGCATGCAGAGTGATTCTGGACTATGCGGAGCTTCCGATTGGAATCCTGGTTTCCTTGATCGGGGCGCCTTGCTTTATTTATCTGATGTTTCGAAAATCCTATGGATTTGGAGGTGGAGAGTCTTGAA
>CAJFMZ010000195.1 GCA_904393575.1 uncultured Sellimonas sp.
TCTGCACATACAAGATAGAAAAGGAGTAACACAATATGAGCCAAAGGGATATTTTCACTCTGGGAATTGATATCGGTTCTACGACTGTCAAGATTGCGGTTCTTGACGAGAAGAACGAGATGGTATTCTCAGATTATGAACGACATTTTGCCAACATTCAGGAAACCCTTTCTGACTTGCTTGGAAGAGCTGTCCATCAGCTTGGGGCCATCCATGTATCTCCGGTAATCACCGGAAGCGGCGGCCTGACTCTGGCAAAGCACCTGGGTGTGCCGTTTGTCCAGGAAGTAATTGCTGTGTCCACTGCTTTACAGGATTATGCTCCGCAGACCGACGTTGCCATCGAGCTTGGCGGCGAGGACGCAAAGATTATCTATTTTGAAAACGGAAATGTGGAACAGAGAATGAACGGAATCTGTGCCGGAGGTACCGGTTCCTTTATCGACCAGATGGCCTCCCTCCTTCAGACGGACGCCACAGGTCTGAACGAGTATGCAAAAAACTATAAGGCCTTATATGATATTGCCGCACGCTGCGGTGTATTCGCGAAAACAGATATCCAGCCTCTGATCAATGACGGGGCAGCAAAAGAGGATCTGGCTGCCTCGATTTTTCAGGCGGTTGTCAACCAGACCATCAGTGGTCTTGCATGCGGAAAGCCAATCCGGGGCCATGTTGCCTTTCTTGGTGGTCCGCTTCATTTCCTCTCTGAGCTGAGAGCTGCATTTATCCGGACACTGGAACTCGATGACGAGCATACGATTGCTCCGAAGAATTCCCACCTCTTTGCTGCAGTTGGATCCGCACTGAATTCCAAGAAAGATCTGGATGTCCCGATTATCGAGCTGCAAAAACGTCTCGCCAATCATATCCAGATGGATTTCGAGGTGGAGCGTCTGGATCCGCTGTTTGCCTCTGAAGAGGAATTCCGTGAATTTAAGGAACGCCATGACAAACATCAGGTACCGGTCAAGGACCTTTCTACATATGAAGGAAATGTCTATCTTGGAATCGATGCCGGTTCTACAACGACAAAAGCCGCTCTGGTCGGCGAGGACGGTACGCTGCTCTATTCCTTCTACCACGGAAATGACGGGGATCCTCTGGCCACAACCATCACAGCGCTGAAGGATATTTATTCCAAGCTGCCTGAGGGAGCACGGATTGCCTACTCCTGTTCCACCGGATATGGTGAGGCACTTATGAAGGCCGCCTTCCTTCTGGACGAAGGAGAGGTGGAAACCATTTCCCACTACTATGCCGCTTCCTTCTTTGATCCGGATGTAGACTGCATCCTTGACATCGGCGGCCAGGATATGAAATGTATCAAGATTAAGAATCACACTGTAGATTCTGTACAGCTGAATGAGGCCTGCTCCTCCGGATGCGGCTCTTTCATTGAGACCTTTGCCAAATCGTTGAACTACTCTGTGGAGGACTTCGCCAACGAGGCGCTTTACGCAAAGCACCCGATTGATCTGGGAACACGCTGTACGGTATTTATGAACTCCAAGGTAAAACAGGCTCAGAAAGAAGGTGCTTCCGTAGCTGATATTTCCGCCGGACTTGCCTACTCCGTTATCAAGAATGCACTGTTCAAGGTCATCAAGGTTTCGGATGCGTCTGAGCTTGGAAAGAACATTGTCGTACAGGGCGGTACTTTCTATAATAATGCGGTACTGAGGAGTTTCGAAAAGATCGCCGGCTGTGAAGCGGTCCGCCCGGACATTGCGGGAATCATGGGGGCTTTCGGAGCTGCTTTGATTGCGCGGGAGCGTTATCATACGTATGACTGTAAAGAGACAACGATGCTTTCTATCGAAGACATCGATCATCTGACATACGAAACATCCATGGCAAAATGCCAGAGATGTGCCAACCACTGCCGTCTGACCATCAACAAATTTACCGGCGGAAGACGGTTCATCACCGGAAACCGCTGTGAACGCGGTCTCGGAAAAGAAAAGACCAATACCGATATTCCGAATCTGTTCGCCTACAAGAATGAACGCTATTTCGGATATCAGCCGCTTCCAAAGGAAGAGGCGCCCCACGGCACGATCGGACTTCCAAGAGTCCTGAACATGTATGAAGATTACCCGCTGTGGTTTACGTTCTTTACCGAGCTTGGATTCTCCGTTGTCCTGTCTCCATCTTCTTCCAGAAAGATTTATGAGATGGGAATTGAATCCATCCCAAGCGAGTCCGAATGTTATCCGGCCAAGCTTGCTCATGGACATGTTGAGTGGCTGATCCGCCAGAATGTGGACCGGATCTTCTACCCTTGTATTCCGTATGAGAGAAACGAATTCCCGGATGCAAACAACCATTACAACTGTCCGATCGTTACCTCCTATGCGGAGAATATTAAAAATAACATGGATGAGATCGTGCAGGGACAGGTCGATTTCATGAATCCATTCCTGGCACTGACCAGTGAAGAAATCATGGCTGACCGTCTCGTTGAAATTTTCTCCGAGAAATTCCAGATTCCGGAGGAGGCGATCCGACAGGCCGCCCACAAAGGATGGGTAGAACTGGAACACTGTCGGGAGGATATCCGCAAAAAGGGCGAGGAGACGCTTGCCTACCTGGAAAAAACCGGACGCCACGGCATTGTGCTGGCGGGACGTCCGTACCACTACGATCCGGAAGTCAACCACGGAATTCCGGAGCTGATTACCTCCTACGGAATTGCCGTCCTGACTGAGGACTCCATCTCCCACTTAAATCCGGTGGAACGTCCGCTCAATGTCATGGACCAGTGGATGTACCATTCGAGACTTTACGCGGCCGCAAATTATGTCAAGACAACGGAAAATCTGGACCTGATTCAGTTGAATTCCTTTGGATGCGGTCTGGATGCGGTGACAACCGATGAAGTGGCGGATATTCTGACCGGATCCGGCAAGATATACACTTCATTGAAAATCGATGAGGTCAACAACCTGGGCGCCGCAAGAATCCGTATCCGTTCCCTTCTTGCAGCTATCCGCGCAAGAGATGCAAAAAAGGAAAAACGGGAAGTACACAGTGCCGCAATTAAAAAGATTCCGTTCACAAAAGAAATGAAAAAGACCTACACCATCCTCTGTCCGCAGATGTCACCGATCCACTTTAACCTGATCGAGCCGGCATTCCGGGCATCCGGATATAAGATCGAAGTCCTTCCGAATGATAACAAGGACGCAGTCAATGTTGGTCTGAAATATGTA
>CAJFMZ010000196.1 GCA_904393575.1 uncultured Sellimonas sp.
ACTCATGCTCTACAAACTGCTGGTTGATCATGGTATACGCCCCAGGCACTTCTGAAAGCGCCTTCTCTATGTGAACAACGAATGTATCCTCACTTACCGGTTCCCCGACGGTAAAGGCGGCAATTTCCCCGTTTACACGCAGAATTCCCCCGGTCAGCTGCATCTCCCGGAACAGCCGGAGTGAATTCAATGCCACACACATCTCGCAGTTTTTTTCTTCGTCATCCTCACATCCATTTTCATTCCGCCATTTCAGCGCCATCTGAAAACATTCTTCCACATTCTCTTCGGTAATTGGTTCATAAGACCAGTCCTCATAGGTGGCTTTAAATTTGTTAATGTGGTTTCGCTTGCCGTGAAGCTTTTTCCCGGAAAGCGTGCACAGCTTCTCGGATTCATAAATATAATCCGCCACATCTCTGTCATATTCGATCTGGTATCTTCCTGGATACCAGCTGTCAAGAAGTGCGAACTTTTCCCTGGAAAGCCCATACAGAAAGAACTCTCCTCCTGTCTCTTCACAGTACTGCTCCAACTTCGGTATCAGTTTCCGAATCTCCTCATCCGGACCTGCAGGCCATGCGAATCCATATCCATGTTCGGTCTTCTCCCGGAAGAGCAGCACCTTCCCGGTGTCGGCAAAATCCAGATGATAATGCCTCCCCCACAGCATCACGCCAAAAAATGTCCGGTCACAGCTTCTTGACGGATATTTTTTGAAATATTCCTTTATCAGTTTCTGATCTTTTAACTGTACGCGTTCAAAATTCCATTCATCCATACTGTCATATACCTTCTTTTTTACATATGCAAAAGCCCTGTATCCGCCGACCGCCGATACAGGACATCCTGTTGCTAGTTTTCCTGCATATTTGCAAGTTTCGCAGCCTGGTCGGCTGCAATCAGCGAGTCAATGATTTCGTCCAGGTCCCCGTCCAGTACGGCATCCAGCTTATGGAGTGTCAGCTTGATCCGGTGGTCTGTCACACGTCCCTGAGGGAAATTGTAGGTCCGGATCTTCTCCGACCGGTCCCCGGTTCCCACCTGGCTTCTTCTTGCCTCTGCTTCCGCATCATGCTGTTTTGCCATCTCCAGCTCATAGAGTCTTGCACGCAGAACCTTGAGTGCCTTATCCTTGTTTTTCAACTGGGATTTCTCATCCTGACAGGAAATGACGATTCCTGTCGGAATATGCGTCAGACGTACTGCGGAATCTGTCGTATTGACACACTGTCCTCCGTTTCCGGAAGCCCGGAATACGTCGAATTTACAATCATTCATATCAATGTGGACATCCACCTCTTCCGCCTCCGGCATGATGGCGACCGTAATGGTAGATGTATGGATTCTTCCACCGCTCTCTGTCTCCGGAACCCGCTGTACCCGGTGGACACCGCTTTCGTATTTCAACCGGGAATATGCTCCCTGCCCGGAAATCATAAAGACAACTTCCTTGAATCCGCCGATTCCATTCTCGTTGAGAGAAATCATTTCACATTTCCATCTTCTCCGCTCTGCGTAATGAATATACATTCTGTAGATTTCCGCTGCGAACAAAGCCGCCTCGTCTCCGCCTGCGCCGGCCCGGATTTCCACAATAACATTTTTCTCATCATTCGGATCCTTCGGAAGAAGAAGAATCTTCAGCTCATGTTCCAGCTCCTCCACACGCTTTCTGGATTCTGAGAGTTCTTCTTTTAAAAGCTCCCGCATTTCCTCATCGTTTTCTTCCTCCAGCATGGCAAGACTCTCGTCAATCGTCTCATTGCACTTTTTATATTCTTTATATGCTTCTACAATGGGAGCAAGATCATTTTGTTCTTTCATCAGGCTGCGGAACCGGGTCTGATCGTTTACCACATCCGGCTCCTGGAGCTCTCCCATAATCTCTTCAAAACGAATCAGCAAATCGTCCAATTTATCAAACATTTGTCAATTCCTCCTCATTTTCTCTTGCTTTATTGTACACGCCGCCTACTACACGGTCAAGCCCTGCCAGATCCTTTTTTACTCGGATCTGATCATATCCCGCTTCTCTCAGAAACCGGCTGACCGCTTCCGCCTGATCGCATCCAATTTCAAACAGCAGCATTCCCTGATCCCGTAAATGTCTGCCGACTTCTTTGACGATCTTTCTGTAAAAATACAGGCCGTCTTCCTTTCCGTCCAGTGCCTGGTACGGATCGAACAGCCGGACCTCCTCCTGCAGCTGGCGAATCTCCTCTGTCCGGATATAAGGCGGATTGGAGACAATCATGTCATAGGTTCCTTCTATGTTTTCAAACAGATCACTTTTCTGAAAAACAGCTCTCTCCCCGGAGATTCCGAGAAGCTTTCTGTTTTCTTCTGCTGTTTCCAGCGCCGGTTCCGACAGATCGGATCCGGTCCCGCTTCTATGCTCTTCCATCTTCAACAGGCTGAGCAAAATACACCCGGAGCCGGTACACAAATCAAGAATTCGGCTGTATCCTGCCTCCCTGGCGGCACGGTCCGCTTCTTCCACCAGAATTTCCGTATCCTGGCGCGGGATCAGGACGTGTTCATTGACACGGAATTCATATCCCATGAATTCCTGCACGCCCGTAATATGCTGAAGCGGAATCCGGCTCATTCTAAGACGGATGACATCTTCATACCGCATCCGGCATTCGTCCGTCATTTCTTTCCGATCCTTTACATAGTACATGGCCCTGGATATGCCCGAAACATACTCCATCAAAAGCCACGCATCCAGATCGTACTCGGCAATACCTGCTTTTTTCAGCTGTTCTTTTCCCCAGTTCAGTGCTTCACGAAACGTCATACGGCGCCCTCTTTCTGCCCGGCACAGGATGGGAAATTTTCAGCCAGATACGCTTTCCAGTCAAAGACTGCTTCCACCGAGGCGATTGCCACCTCAATCATACGATCATCAGGCTCCTTTGTCGTCAGCCCCTGCAGCATCAGTCCCGGCCTGCTTAAAAGATTGACCACCGGGTTATCACTGTTGCCAGCCAGCCGGATGATCTCGTAGGAAATACCTGCAATCACCGGAAGCAGGGCAATCCGGATCACAATCCGCATTAAATGAGACTCCGTCTGGACAAAAAACAAAAGCACAATCCCGACGATCATGACAAACATCAGGAAACTCGTTCCGCACCTCTTGTGCTCC
>CAJFMZ010000197.1 GCA_904393575.1 uncultured Sellimonas sp.
TTCTGTTCCAGTTTCCAGAACTTTTCCTTCTCCTGCTGATTCATTCCTTTGCAGACCGTCTGTTCCATCTCTTCTGCACGTTCCAGAAAACTGCTGGATTCTTCCCAAAGCTTTTTGGTCGGCATCACTTTCTTTTTCCTGATATCTTCTGAATGACTCTCAAAATACAGATACCCCTTTTCTCTTAGTTTCTTAATCAGGACTGACACAGTTGCCTTGGAAACACCGATCTCATGACACAGTTCTGTAATATAGGTCCCCTCCGGATGATGCCTCAGAATATAAACCATCAGATAAACCTGGGTCCCACTCAGATCTCCTGTTCCCAGCATCTTTTCCAGCAGCAGTTCCAGATCAATACTGATCTTCTTCATCAGAAAGACGAACTCTTCCGATCTTATTTTTTCCGCCATTTCTGCACCTCCTGTACGATGATTCCGGCTATGCTCTTTCGGCGGAATCGTTATTCCGCGAACTGTTCGTATCCTTACAAACGGTTCATACACATTCTAGTGCATGTTTCCTTGTATGTGAAATTCAAAGATGTTATAATCTATAAAAAATATTTATAGTTAGGAAATAAGTCTTTTATTAAAGCAGAAACAAGGAGGATGACAATGAATACAGTCCAATTAGAATGTTTTATCAGTGTTGCCCATCATCTGAATTTTTCCAGAGCCTCTGAAGAGCTCAAAATCACACAGCCCGCTGTAAGCCACCAGATTCAGTCACTGGAAGAAGAACTCGACGTCAAACTCTTCCGCCGGACAAGCAAGCAGGTCGATCTGACCCAGGAAGGTCTTCTGTTTCTTCCTGACGCAGAATTGATCCTGCGTACTGCCTCATCTGCGCGCGAACGGCTTGGCAACCACGAACACTTCATTCCTTTTGAGATCGGATGCCATAACCATGCAGAAATGGGATTACTTCCGCCCATTTTTCAAAATCTCATGAAAGAGTTCCCGCTTCTGCGCCCTTCCATCAAACTGATCCCGTTTCCTTCCCTGTTCGGGATGGTTGAGAATCGCATGATTCATGCCGCCTTTGGCATAAAAGAAGGGCAGAAAAAGTCCTCTCTCTACTTCAGAGAACTGTATTCTGCCCCTGTTGCCTGTGTCTGTTCCCCGGGACACCCACTGACCCGCTATTCTGTTTTGAAAAAAGAGCAATTATCCGGCAGCTCTATCGCATGCTCGCCAAGACAGCTTCCACATACTATTTTTGCCATCCAGAATGCACAGATTGCAGCGCTTCCAGCCTCCAAACGCTACTTTACCGAAACGATGGAAAGCGCCTTTATACTGGCAAAATCCCGGATCGGCTATACCATCTGCCCGGATATTCCAGCCATGCGGGATCCGGATCTTTGTTATATTCCAGTGGAGGATTTCGGAAAACTTCCCTTTGGTATCTTCTACCGATACGATAACGACCATCCGGTTCTCAAACGGTTTCTGAAACTGGCGTCCACTCCCGATCTTATGCATTCCTGATCGAACCTTTTTTCCATTTCCAATCTCTCTGCCGGAAGTGTTATAATGTACCTATAAAACTTTCATAAGGAGGGAAAAGCTATGACTTTCAGGAAAAATCATATCTGGATTCTGATCTGGGGAATTGTCTATCTCATCGGATCTCAGATAGACTGTACGGAGCTGCTTGGGAACAAAGGGATTCATGTCATCGATGGGGAATATTATCGCTTTTTCACCGGGCTGCTGGTACATGTCAATTTACTTCATGTACTATTAAACATGATCGCCTTATATTACACTGTCAATTATTTATCCGACCTGATCAGCCAGCTCAAACTATTCATTCTTTCTGTTGTTGCGGCCATTGCGGCCAACATCCTGTTTTCCGTCATCTATCCAGACAGCCTGAGCGTCGGCGGTTCCCCGTTGATCTTCGCAATGCTGGGCCTGACCCTTACATTCCAGCTCCTGAGAAAAGACGGAAAGCGGTTTACTTTGAACACATCGCAGACCTGTTGGATGCTTGGCTATGCCATTTTAGGCAACATTCCGATTTTTTCGGGAAATATTTCTACTCTTGTAATCCATCTCCTTGCTTTTATCCTTGCTTTTTTGATGGGTTGCATGGGAGTAAAGTTGAAACAACTATAAAAACTAAAATATCTTGTAATAAAGGAGGAATTCAGGATATCAATGAACAGCCAAAAAGTAAAAGAAATCATGCATTCTTTTGGTGCTGACCTATGTGGAATCGCAGACATCAGCCGATTTTCGGATGCTCCAAAGGGATACCATCCCTTAGATGTTTTTCCAGCCTGCAGATCAGTGATAACATTCGGTTTCCGGTTCCCGGTAGGAACACTTCTTTGCAAAACTCCAATTCCATATACCAGGGTGAGAAATTCTATCACTCCCAAAATGGATGCTATCGCACTTGATTTTTGTATGGAAATGGAAAAATATGAAATAGCGTGTGTGCCAATACCGACGAATGAAAGCCAGTGGGATCAAAACACCGGAAGATACAGATCGATCATATCATTAAAACATGCTGCCCAGGCTTCCGGTTTGGGAACGATTGGACGGCATTCCTTACTGATCACTCCAGAATACGGCAGCATGATCTGGCTGGGAGCCGTCTTGTGTGATCAAGATCTGGAGCCGGACAGGTTAAAGGAACCTGTCTGTGATAACTGCAATTTATGTGTGAATAGTTGTCCGGTCCATGCATTAGAGAATCCTGAAATAGACCAGCAGAAATGTTGGAATTATGCTTTTGGAGATGACGAAGAAATCCAGTCATGGAGAATCCAGTGTCATAAATGCCGTGACATCTGTCCTTATAATTTAGGAAGCAAAAACTCATTTATTAAAAAACAGTTTCTTTTGTGATTTAGACATGAAAAAACCGCCGAAATTCGGCGGTTTTCAGCAGGGGATGAGAGAATCGAACTCCCGCTAAGAGTTTTGGAGACTCCTGTCATACCATTTGACCAATCCCCTATATTCTATTTCAGATACAAA
>CAJFMZ010000198.1 GCA_904393575.1 uncultured Sellimonas sp.
GACGATAATTTTTGCTGCTGCTTCTGATTCATTTGTCTTAATTTCTAACAAGAGTGTCTCCTCCTTTGTTATGCTTTATTATTTATACACCCTACTAGTATATGTATTCTGCCATATATACTATATAATATAGTTTTTCGTTCTAAATTTCAATAGAATTTTTCTTATTTTTCTATTTTTTTACGTCAAATTCCTATGATACTTTCAGGCCATTTACTGCCCCTCGGTCTCTTCTTTCTCAAAGCGGATCGTCTCTGTCAGTTCTCCGTAATGCTCCAGGTGGAGCGTCCCGCTTTGTCCCTTCAGCTTCTCCAGAATCGGCGGCAGCTGGGCTGCCTTTTCCTGCGGATCACCACTTCCAAGCTCCGCGCGGATCGAACCAAAATAAAGTGTGATCGTTTCCCCGTCGCACACAATTCGGTCAGGGGAAACATCACTTCTGCCCAGAATCGTCTGAATCTCAACAATATATTCAAATACAGAAGAATCCTGAACGTCAAGCTTTTCTCCCTGTCTGGCCTGCGAGACATCCAGTCCTTCCACCACACTGACATCCTCCCTGGCACTGTCAGAAACGCCCAGAACAGTCCCCTCCTTGTCAAAGTAGACATAGCCGTCATCACTCTGGGCGCATCCGGCCGGAGACTTTTCTTTGACCTCTACGCGCACGGTCCATGGATTCACCATATGAAACTTCATGCTGCTGACCGTTGGCGGGAGCTGGTAGTCTCCAAACTTTGTACTCAGCAGCAGAACCAGTGTATTTCCGTCCTCTCCCTGTTCATGTAAATACGCTCTTACTTCATCGTCTGTAAGAAAATCTGTCCCATTTACCTGAATCGTCCGAAGCTGAAACAGCAGAAGGAACGAAATGATCAGCGCGATCACAGCCGCCCCGGCTCCCAGTCTTTTGAAAATCTGCTTCCGCCTGACTGTTTTCAACTGTTTTCTCTTCTCATCCCTCTGCACGATCTGTTCATTCATGGATGTGCCTCCTGTATGTTCTCTTCATTAACGCTTTTATTTTACCAACTGGCAACACTGAATACAAGCCCCATTTCCACAAGAAGGAAAACAACCGAAGTTCCTCCATAACTGATAAACGGCAGTGTGATCCCGGTATTGGGAATGGTATTGGTCACAACCGCGATATTCAGAATCACCTGAATCATCATATGGCCCATCGCCCCTGCCGCAATCAGCGCTCCAAAAAGATCCTTTGCGTGGGAGGCGATCACAAAGAACCTCCAGATCAGAAGAAAAAACAGAAAAATCACAAGGACAGCGCCTGCCAGCCCAAGCTCTTCACAGATAATGGAAAAAATCATATCGTTCTGGGCTTCCGGTACAAATCCAAGTTTCTGTATACTGCTTCCAAGCCCTTTCCCAAACAGCCCTCCGGACCCGATCGCATAGAGCCCCTGCAGCGTCTGATAGCCCTTTTCGTATTTTTCCGGATTCTGCCAGATCGCGATCCGTTCCAGCCGGTAACTTTCCAGGCCAAGAAACACAGCCATAAATCCGGCCCCCGCAGCTCCCATAAAAAGGAACTGTCCATACTTCGGGCTTGCCGTAAAGATCAAAATGACAGCAATTCCAAGGATAATCACCGCAGTACTCAAATTGCTGGCTCCCACCAGTCCGACAACAGGGAGCGCAGACAACATGATTCGGAACAACGTGGAAATACGGCCGATCTTTTTTACATTTCTCGTTACAAGCCAGGCAAGAAACACAATCAGCGCGACTTTCACATACTCCGATGGCTGAAAAGAAAATGGTCCCAAAGACAGCCATCTTTTGGAACCATTGTACTCATCGCCAAACAGCATTACCGCGATACACAGCCCGACTGCCAGAAGATACCCCGGCACTGCCAGCTTTTCCAGAATATGATAGTCTGTTTTGGCAGTGACATACATTCCGGCCAGTCCGACCGCAGTTGCGAAAATCTGTTTTTTCAAATAGTAAAAAGAATCATCGAATTTTATCTTCCCATTATAGGAACTGGTACTGTACAGAATGATTAATCCGGTTATCACAAGTAAAAAAACAATCACCAGCAGGACTTTATCCATCCCTCTGGCTTCCGGTTTTTCTCCCTGCTTCAAACTACCCTCTCCTTACAGCGATTTTACCAACTCTTTGAATTTTTCTCCACGTTCTTCATAACTTCCGAACATATCCCAGCTTGCACACGCCGGCGAAAGCAGCACCGCATCACCCGGTCCAGCTATGCTGGCAGCAAGTTTTACCGCATCTTCAAACGTATCCGCAAATACATAATCCGTAAATCCGCACTTTTCGGCTGTATCGGCAATCTTCTGCCTGGTCTCTCCAATCAGAATCAGTTTTTTGACTTTGCCGTGGAAGCTCTCAATCCACTCATCATATTCGGACTGCTTATCATAGCCTCCGCCGATCAGAACAGTCGGACGGTTCATGGCCATGATACCGCGAATTGCCGCATCCGGGTTAGTGCCTTTGGAATCATTGTAGTAGGCGACTCCGTTCTTTTCTGTCACATATTCAATCCGGTGTTCGACTCCGGCAAAGTTTCGGATCACCTCCCGGATCGTATCCATAGGTACCCCGTAAAGTGCAGCCATTGCCACAGCCGCCATCACATTCTCATAATTGTGCGTGCCGAGCAGCTGAAGCTCATCTGTGCGGCAGACAGTTATTTCTTCCGGATTCCGATAGATCAATGCTCCATTTTCCAGGTAAATTCCCCGCTCCAGCTTTCTTTGGCTGCTGAAGAAAAACGGCTCCGCCTGTGTTCTGTCTGCAAATGCTCTGAGGACCTCATCCTCATAATTCAGCACACAAAACTCCTTTTTCGTCTGATTCTTCGTAATCGACTCTTTCGCTCGGATATAATTTTCCATTGTATGATGACGATTCAAATGATCTGGAGTAATATTCAATATCGCACTGATTTTCGGAGCGAACTCATGGATTGTTTCCAGCTGAAAACTGCTGATTTCCGC
>CAJFMZ010000199.1 GCA_904393575.1 uncultured Sellimonas sp.
ACAAAGGAAGTATAGTATAAAAAAGGTATTGAACTGATATATCTAAAACACATCTGGCAGTTTCTGCCACTATAATTCCTACAGTAAATTTACGCCGCCAAAATTGGCAAAAAACCTTGATTTTGTCAAAAAAACGTGTTATAGTGCATATAGTTACATAAGAAATCGGCAGAAGAGTGGACGTAATGTTCACTCTTCTTTAGTGCATGGCGGTTTTTTATGACAGGCATGAAATCGGGAAAAGAAAGGATGTTTGGATTGTCAAAAAGAGAAAGCTACGAACAAAGAACAGAGGAACTGCTGATTCCGATCCTCGAAAAGTATGAGTTTGAACTGGTTGACGTAGAATATGTGAAGGAGGCAGGCACCTGGTATCTGAGAGCTTATATCGACAAACCGGGCGGGATTGCCATCAATGACTGCGAAGTAGTAAGCCGAGAGCTTTCGGATCTTCTGGATCAGAAAGATTTTATCGAGGACAGCTACATTCTGGAAGTAAGTTCGCCGGGCCTGGGAAGACCGCTCAAGAAAGACCGCGACTTCGAAAGAAACATCGGAGAAGAGGTGGAGATCCGGACCTACCGGATGATTGGAAAACAGAAAGAGTTTACCGGGATACTGGAGGAATATGACAGCGATTCTGTTACGATTTCTTATGAAGATGGAAGCAGACAGAAATTTGACAGGAAAGAAATTGCATTAATCAGGCAGGCATTTGATTTTTAGTTTTTAGGAGGAAAAGAAAGCAATGAGTACAGAATTAATGGAGGCGCTTACCATACTGGAACAGGAGAAAGACATCAGCAAGGAGACGATGCTGGACGCCATTGAAAACTCCCTGATGAACGCCTGTAAAAACCATTTCAAAAAAGCGGATAATATTAAGGTAGTGATGAATCGTGAAACCTGTGATTTTGCCGTTTACGCGGAGAAGACCGTAGTAGAGGAAGTGGAGGATCCGGAAGAGGAGATCAGCCTTGTAAACGCAAAGATGATGGACTCCAAATATGAACTGGGCGATGTCGTTCAGGTACCGATCGATTCCAAGTCTTTTGGACGGATCGCCACCCAGAACGCGAAGAACCTGATCCTTCAGAAGATCCGGGAAGAAGAGCGAAAGGTAGTTTACGATCAGTATTTTGAAAAAGAGAAAGATATCGTAACCGGAATCGTACAGCGCTATGTGGGACGTAATATCAGCATTGACCTTGGTAAGGCGGACGCCATGCTGACCGAGAACGAGCAGGTCAAAGGTGAGGTCTTCAAGCCGACCGAGCGGATCAAGCTGTATGTGGTGGAAGTCAAGAATACGACAAAAGGACCGAAAATTCTCGTGTCCCGTACCCATCCGGAACTGGTAAAGAGACTGTTTGAGTCCGAGGTGACCGAGGTTAAAGAAGGAATCGTGGAGATCAAGAGCATTGCAAGAGAGGCTGGATCCCGTACCAAGATCGCAGTATGGTCCAATGATCCGGACGTAGATCCGGTAGGCGCATGTGTCGGCATGAACGGACAGAGAGTCAATGCGATTGTACATGAATTAAGAGGAGAAAAGATTGATATTATCAACTGGAGCGACAACCCGGCCATCCTCATCGAGAACGCGTTAAGCCCGGCCAAGGTGATCTCTGTGGCAGCGGATCCGGAGGAGAAGACGGCAAGCGTTATCGTGCCGGACTATCAGCTTTCCCTTGCCATCGGAAAAGAAGGGCAGAATGCGAGACTGGCGGCACGTCTGACCGGATACAAGATCGATATCAAGAGCGAGACACAGGCGATTGAGTCCGGAGAGCTCCCGGAGAACTATATGGACCTGCCGATGGAGGAAGGCGTATATGAATCGGACGTCTATGAGGACGACGATTATGAAGACAGCGTATATGAAGAAGACGGCGCATACGATGAAGAAAGTTACGGGGATGAAAGTGATGAATAAGAAGATCCCAATGCGGAAATGTGTCGGGTGCGGGGAGATGAAAAATAAAAAGGAAATGCTCCGTGTGATCCACACAAAAGAAGGAGAATTCCTTCTGGACGCCACAGGAAGAAAGAACGGAAGAGGAGCCTACCTCTGCTTTTCCAGAGATTGTTTCCAAAAAGCAGTAAAGAACAAAGGTCTGGAACGCTCTTTTAAACAGGCGATTCCTAATGAAGTATATGAGCAGCTGGAAAAGGAGATGGAGCAGATTGAAACTGAATAAAGGTCTGTCACTTTTAAGTCTGGCTACCAGGGCAGGAAAGACAAAAAGCGGAAGCTTTCAGACGGAGCAGGCGGTCAAATCAGGGCTTGCATGTCTTGTGATTGTCGCAGAAGACGCGTCGGAAAACACAAAAAAGAAATTCCGCAATATGTGCAGTTTTTACGAAGTTCCGATCCTGTTTTATTCAGATCAGGATACCCTGGGTCATGCAATGGGCAAAGAATTCCGCACAAGCGCGGCAGTGACGGATGCGGGATTTGCAGACGAGATTGAAAAACAGCTGAAAATGGAAGAATAAAATTGCATATAGGAGGTAGTTGGATGTCAAAAGTGCGAGTACATGAGTTAGCAAAAGAAATAGATAAAACAAGTAAGGAAATTATGGATTATCTGAAGGGAAACGGAGCAGACCTGAAAAGCCATATGAGTTTTCTGACAGAGCAGCAGGTGGAGGATGTGAAGAAGAAATTTGGAAGCACCGGACGCACCGGGGACGCTCCGAAAAAGAAAACCATCGTGCAGGTTTTCCGGCCGCAGAACACACAGGGAGGACAAAGACGCCAGAATGCAAGAGGCGCCCAGAGACCGGGCGGCCAGGGAGCGTCAGGAAGAACAGGAATGGATAAGGAAAAGAGAGAAGGATATGCATCTGCCCAGGAAAGAGGGCGCGATAATAACCGTCCGGCTAAGGACAGAGATCGTCAGGGAAGAGACTTCCGTGACAGAGACCGCCAGGGAAGAGATGGAAATAATAAGGATCGTCAGGGAA
>CAJFMZ010000200.1 GCA_904393575.1 uncultured Sellimonas sp.
TGTGTGGGCAGGAACTGCGCTTCTATGGTTTGGAGTCGGATATTGGCAGAGAAAACGGTATTTTCGCAGTCTGGAAGAGACATTTGAGGCTCTGGATCAGAAATATCTGATTGGAGAGGTGGCAAAGCCGTCTTACCGGCTGGAGGATCAGATTTATTTTGATCTCCTCAGAAGGTCCAATAAATCCATGATTGAGAAGGTCCATGAGATGGAGGATCAGCGGCTGGAATATAAGGAATATATTGAGGGGTGGATTCATGAGGTGAAGACGCCTCTTTCTGTCCTGGAACTGATGTGTGCGGGAAAGAGAACGCTGGATCCGGGCAGAATCCGTCTCCTTGTGGAACGACTGGACCGTGATGTGGAGACGGCGCTTTATTATGCACGGGCGGATCAGGTCAGCCAGGATTATCGGATCCGGGAAATCTCTCTGCAGGAGACGGTGAACAGTGCAGTGAAGCGTCAGAAACAGCTTCTGATTCATAATCGGATGCGGGTGGAGGTCTCCTGCGGGGAGGAGACGGTGTTCTGCGATGAAAAATGGATTGAATTTATGCTGGGGCAGATGTTTTCCAACGCGGTGAAATATAAAAGAAACGAGACCGGGACCATACGGATTTTTGCGTGTCCCCGGAAGGAGTCGGTGGAGCTTGTGGTGGAGGACGATGGTATCGGAATCAAAAGTCAGGAGCTCCGCCGGGTTTTTGAGAAAGGATTTACCGGATCCAATGGAAGACAGAGAGAGCATGCGACCGGAATCGGACTGTATCTTTGCAGGCGCCTCAGTGAAAAGCTGGGACTTGCCATTCGGGCGGAGTCAAAAGAAGGGGCGTGGACCAGGATCATTCTGACATTCCCCAGAGGGACGTATCTTTCGAAACTGTAAGATTCAGGAAAGAAAACCGGATACCTTTCAGGATGGAGATTTCGTAAACTGAATGTATCAAAGATACGCAGAAGCGAAAAAGGAGGATGCAGGATGGATACGATCATCAGAGTATGTGACGTGGAGAAATACTATGGAAATAAAGATACGATTACAAAGGCGGTCAACCGGATCAGTTTTGAGGTGGAGAAAGAAGAATTTACGGCGATTATGGGGGCAAGCGGCAGCGGAAAGACAACACTTTTGAATCTGATTGCCACCATAGATCAGGTGACATCCGGCCATATTTACTATGACCATGTGGATATTACGGCCTTGAAGGAAGAGGAGCTGGCAGTATTCCGGAAAGATCATCTGGGATTTGTGTTTCAGGATTTCAATCTCCTGGACACACTGACGTTGGAGGAAAACATTATTCTGGCAATGACGCTCCATAAAAAGAAGAAAAAAGAGATTCAGGATACGGTGGAATCGGTCATGAAGGGACTGGGTATCTGGGAATACCGAAAGAAATACCCATACCAGGTGTCAGGAGGACAAAAGCAAAGATGTGCCTGTGCAAGAGCACTTGTGAACCATCCAAAGCTTATTTTGGCGGATGAACCAACAGGGGCGCTGGATTCCAGGTCCGCCCGGATGCTTCTGGAGACGTTCCGGATGATGAACACTCAGTATGGGGCGTCGATCCTGATGGTAACTCACGATGCTTTTTCCGCCAGCTATTGTAAACGGATTCTTTTTTTGAAAGACGGAGAGATTTTCCATGAGCTGAACCGGGGCAGTGAGGACCGGAAGACCTTTTTGGGGGAGATTCTGGATGTACTTTCCCTGACGGGAGGTGATCTGGATGTTCAGTAAGCTGGCTTTGCGCAATGTCAAAAAGACCATTCAGGACTACAGCGTCTATCTGATTACCATGATTCTTGTGACGGCACTGATGTTTGCCTTTCATTCGATGATGTTTTCGCCTCAGATCAAACAGCTGGCTTCCATTGCCGGAATTATGGAGGCAATGATCGGGATTGCGGCAGGATTTATTGTGCTGATCGTCTCCTGGCTCGTCCGCTATATCGTGTCTTTTATGATGGAGAAGCGAAGCAGAGAATTTGGGATTTACCTGTTGATCGGCATGAATAAAAAACAGATCCGGAACATTTTCATGAAAGAAAACACCATTCTTGGGTTCATTGCGTTTGCAGCCGGGATCCTGCCGGGACTTTTGCTGGAGCAGATTCTGACTTCTATTTTCTATCATATTTTTGGCAGCGCATACAGGATCCGGATCCACATGGAGCTGTCTACGTTTCTTCTGACAGCAGGGCTGTACGCAGGGACTTATTTGCTGGCCCTTTGGAGAGTCAAGCGGAAGATGAGGAAAATGAATATCCGCACGTTCCTGGATCTGGATAAGAAGAATGAAGCGGACAACAAACCATGTAGAAAATGGCGGATGCTGTTTCTTCCGGTCTCGTTGATCTATATGATTGTCTATGGGGTGATTCTTTATACACATCAGATGCATCTGGTAAACGGCCTGATTCTATCGGCGGGTCTTGTAGTCATGATTTATCTGTTTTTTGAGGGTCTTGCCGCGGCCATGTTCTGGTACATTGAACGGGGAGGAAGAGGGATTTACCGAAGGGACGGACTGTTCCTTCTCAGGCAGTCGGCCTCCAAGATTCATTCCATGAAGTTTACCATGGGTACGGTAACCATTCTGTTTGCCTGTGCGGTGCTTGGCGTGAGCTGTGCCATGATGCTCTATGACTATCAGAATAAAATGATGACCTACCAGATGCCGTTTGATGTGCTGGTTTTCAGTCAGGATCCGGCGGAAACATTTGAAAAGGACAGACAGTTGATCGAAAAAGAAGCGGAAGTTAAAGATCTGCTTGTCTATCAGATTTACCAGAACGGAGAAGATACGGTGAACCAGTATCTGATGGAGCATATGGACTATATGCAGTGGGAATTTGATTCTGTTAAACGGGAAAACAAGCGGGATGTAGAA
>CAJFMZ010000201.1 GCA_904393575.1 uncultured Sellimonas sp.
AAACCTGTTCCTGTGTCGTATTTTCATTCTTCTTCGGAAGGTAGACATCCACTTCCTCCTTGACCCCGGTCCTGCACCCGCTTTTTGCAGAAAGCGTGCCCTGAAACTGATCTGTGACCGGCATTTTTTCATAGGTCACCGCTTTGGTATCCAGTCCTTCCACTTCGGCAAACTGTCGGAACGCAAGATAAGCCGCAGACGTTGTCCAGTGATGGTCCGTTTTATAGTAGAGCTTCTGACTTGTATTTTTCCGGAGCGTATCCCTGACATCTACCGTAGAAATTCCCTGATCCGACAAAAACTGGTATGCTTGATCAATATAGGAATCCTGATCCGCTGTCAACGCCATGGCGGGAAGCTTATCTTTGAGAATATTGGAAGCAGTCGGCACAATCATGGCATATTGTGTAATATCCTTATATTTCTGCTTCCAGGTCTTCATCGCCTCCAGCGTTCCATTGACTGTATCCTGATCCGGCTTTTCAAATTTTTCGATCAGGTAACCGTTCTTTCCAATATAAACTCCATTTTCTTCCACTTTTCCAAGCAGCCGGTCCAGTCCGGTCTTCAGTTTAATCCAGGAGTCGCGAAACACAAACTGGTCATTAAAATACTCCTGATACTGTTTGGCATAATTTCCGCTGACAGCTGACTGCACCGTCAGTTCCGGCTTCTGTGCCAATTCTCTGTTCTCTGTCTCGGATACTGTTTTCGTTCCGGAAAACAGGTTTACAACAGAAAGAACGAGGATCAGAATCGCAAACATAAATCCTATAAAATATGCAGCCGGCAATTTCTGTTTTCCCATATCTGCCACCTCCCCTTAAAACTGCATATACAGAAACGGCTGATAAGAGTTAAATACCAGACCGCCAATGCTAAGTAAAAACAGTACCAGATACACAAGAATCGCGACCACCTTATAATGATCTACAATTCTTTCGGAAAGCTTCTTTAAAACCGGTCTTGCCGCCAGAACGCAGAGAACGAAAAGAAGAATTCCTGTTTTCAGATAATACCCGGCTGTCACATCGATGAACGCAGATGCACCAAATCCAAACAATGCGCCAAACATGCTGGACGCTGCATCCCAGGATGTATTCATAAAAATCAGCCATCCGAACATGACAAGCAGCATGGTATAAGTGTTAGCAGCCCACGCCGGAAACCGCTCAATCAGTTTCTTCCAGATGTACTTTTCTCCGATCAGAATCACCGCATAATAAAGTCCCCACATTGGGAAATTCCATGTGCCGCCATGCCAGATACCAGTCAGGCACCATACAACGATGATATTACGCAGATGGCAGAGCACGGAAACACGGTTGCCTCCAAGCGGAATATAGACATAGTCCCGAAACCAGCTGCTCAGGGAAATATGCCATCTTCGCCAGAATTCTGTCACACTTTTTGCAATGTATGGATAGTCAAAATTTTCTTTAAATTCAAATCCAAGCATCTTCCCGACTCCGATTGCCATATCCGAATAACCGGAAAAATCAAAATAGATCTGCATCGTATAGGCAAACAGATAAATCCACGCCGTCACTACCGACATGGACGTTCCGGACTCCTGTATCTGAGAAATCATCAGGGAAAGCTGGTCCGCCAGGAGGACTTTCTTTGCAAGCCCCAGAATAAAGCGTCTTGCTCCCTCTCCCAGTCTGGACATATATACGCTGTGCGCATAAAGATCTTCTTTGATGTCCACGTAACGCACGATCGGTCCGGCAGACATACATGCAAACAGCGACGCATATGCCAGAAATGCAATCGGATCCCTCTCCGGCTGACATTTCTTTTTGTATACATCAATAATATAAGATAGATTTTTAAAAGTATAAAAGGATAATCCGATCGGAAGTACCAGCGCAGTTGTGGAAAATCCTGTTCCAAGCCACTCATTGACTGCCCCGCTCAAAAATCCATAGTATTTAAAGAAACAAAGAATAAACACATCCATCACCACTGTAAAAACAAGGGAGGATACTGCACTCCTGTTTCTCTTCTGTTTTCTTCCGATATCGATCGCCATCATATAGTGCAGTACTGCGCTGAACAGCATCAGTACAACATAGACCGGCTCACCCCAGGCATAGAAGAATATACTGGCAAGGGCGAGCACTACATTTTTCCATTTCCCCGGAACCACATAAAACAGAATCAGTACAACCGGAAGAAATGCAAAGATAAAATTCAGACTGTTTAAAAGCATCTCTCTTTCCTCCACCTACTATTTTATCGCACTTTCGAAAGCAGATTTCCAAGCATCCGCCTGGTCCCCGGCCATATAAATCACGTAACAGCCTTCTGACTGCGCATATGCCTTTTTCAGCTGGGCAGTCTGGGTCACTCCATACCCTTCGAAGCTTTCAATCTGATTTTCCAGGCGGCTGTTTGCAGCCTCCTCGAATCGCTCCGCGTCCTGAGCATCTTTTGCTTTCAGAACCAGAAGCTCATCTACCGCCATCGGCGATTCTGCCTTATAGTAAAAGTATCCCTCACAGTCCTTACTTTCTATTCCAAAATATCTGCGCAGATCCTTATCTTTCATTTCTTCAATGCCATCCAGCAGCTTTCCGCTTTCAAACTTCTTCTGAATCGATGACACGGAAACATCCCTGGCATATCCCTGCATGCAGAGGATTCCCAGATATACAATCAGAAATACTCCAAAACATACTTTGAGAACGATTCCGCTGATATCCTTTCTTCTTCTTTTTTTCATAATCAAAGTCCCGCCTTTTCTACAATATAGGACAGCCACTGCTCATAGTACTGTTTTTTCATATGGATCCCATCCTGCTCATACAGGCTGCTGTCCGCCTCTACAATAAAGCAGCTGTCAATGTACAAATATCCGTT
>CAJFMZ010000202.1 GCA_904393575.1 uncultured Sellimonas sp.
CGGACATGTCCATGTCTGGGTGGGAAGTACGCTGAGCGGCCCGAAGATTATTGTAAAAGATGATGGGATCGGAATCCCGAAAGAAGAGCAGGAACGGATCTTTGAACGGTTTTACCGGGTGGATAAGAGCCACTCCAAGGAGACGGGAGGGACAGGCCTTGGCCTTTCCATCGTCAAGCATGGAGCGATCATCCACAACATTCAGATCCGGACCGACAGTGAGGTCGGAAAAGGAACGTCCATCACACTGTCTTTCGTAAAAAATGGTTCAAAGTCAGAGACTGAAGAGCAGTAAAGCCGATTCCGGTCAGTACAGATAAAATTCCATATGTAAAAAGTCCGAAAAGCAGCACGCACATGTTGATCACACACATACAGAGCGCGACGTTGAGTTTCGGATTTTTTTTATTGAGAATCAGAGCCAGAACGTCAAAGCCGACAGCCGTGGATTCCGCCCGGATGCAGAGGGCATAGCCCAGTCCTACCAGGATCCCTGCAAGGACCATTCCGATGGCCGGGTGCACAAGAAACTGAATCCCGGTACTGCGGAAGGCCGAGAAAAACAACAGATAGCAAAAACAACTGAATACGGTTCCGGTAAAAAATTTCCTGCCAAGAAAGAGATAACAAAGTAAAAGCAGCAGGAGGGTGATAAAATCTACCAGATAAGTCAGATTGATGGAAGTCACCTCGCCCAGGATCATGGAAAAGCTGGTGACGCCTCCATTGACAATCTTATTTGGTACAGTGAGAAAAGCATAAGATCCTGTGATCAGGAGATTGCCTGCAATAATGGCCAGGTACCGTCTGACCTTGTACAGATTCCTAAACTTTTTCATCCTTCATTCTTTCCATTCTTCAAATAGTGTGCGGTAGCGGGAAGCAAACACACTTCCCTTCTGCCAGATTAAGGTGAAATCATGGGTAACGGAAAAGTCTTCCGGTGTGATTTCAAACAGAGTCTTTGCGCACAGCTCCTCCTCCACGGCAGAACGGTAGAGAAAGGTAATGCCAAGTCCGGCGGACACGAGAGCTTTCAGAGCCGGAATATTTCCGATCTCCGACACCGATGCAAAGTTCTGGATAGAAAGATTACGGGCCGCAAGATGCTTCTCCAGAATCTCCCGTGTTCCCGAACCGGCTTCCCGTATCAGAAGCTTCTGGCCAAACAGATCCGAAACAGTCCGGGGACGTCTTCCCCCCGGAAGCGGATGCCCTGCAACTGCGATATAAGGTTCTAAGGAAAACGTCAGATAGTCATACTGGGTTTTGTCAAAATAGCCCTCCACAATGGCAAAATCAATCTCGCCTTCGGAGATCCGGCCCAGGAGCTCATGGGTGTTGGCGGTAATCATGGTGAGGGCCGTGTCAGGGTGCCGGGTCTGGTATTCGATCAGATACTTCGGCATGACATATTCCCCGATGGTAAGAGTCGCCCCGAAAATCAGAGCGGGCTTTTTGTTCTGCATGGAGAGAACCTGCTCTTTTAAATACACCTGGTCATGACTCAGTGTGGTAAAAGCATGGAGCAGATATTCTCCGGCTTCCGTCAGGACCGGACGCTTCCCCTGAAAGGTAAAGAGCCGGGTCTGGTAATACTCTTCGATAAAACGGATATGCTGGGAAACAGCGGGCTGGGTGATATGAAGAGCCTCCGCCGCTTTTGTAAAATTCATATGCCGGCATACTTCCAAAAACGTATAGACACGAAAATCCAGCACAGATATCACCTCCTTTTTCTCATCATAACATAAGATTATGAATAAATAAATATATATAATTTTTCATAATTCATTTTCTCTGGTATGATACACCCAGAAAATGGGAAAGAGAGGAAATTATGATGAAAACAATTCGGGAAACTTATAAAGGAATTTTATTCTGTCTGCTGATTTCTGTCCCGGCCTATCTGCTTGGAAAACAGTTTGAGGTCATCGGCGGACCGGTCTTTGCGATTCTGATCGGCATGTGTCTTGCCCTGATCGTGAAACAGACCGATTCTCTGCAGGCAGGCATTCAGTTTACATCCAAGAAAATCCTGCAGTATGCGGTCATTCTGCTTGGATTTGGAATGAATCTGACAGATATTCTGGCAAAAGGATGCCAGTCCCTTCCGATTATAGTGGCGACCATCTCCACATCCCTGATCATTGCCTTTGTACTGCACAAGGTCATGCGGATCCCGTCCAAAATCTCCACTCTGGTGGGTGTAGGCTCCAGCATCTGCGGAGGCTCTGCCATTGCGGCGACGGCGCCGGTCATTGACGCGGACGATGAGGAGATCGCACAGTCCATCTCTGTCATCTTCCTCTTTAATGTGATTGCGGCCCTTATTTTTCCAAAGCTTGGAGCAGTTCTGGGGCTGAGCAATGAAGGCTTCGGTCTGTTTGCGGGAACGGCCGTCAACGATACTTCTTCCGTGACGGCAGCGGCAGCGGCGTGGGACGGCATCCACGGCAGCAATACGCTGGATGCGGCGACCATTGTCAAGCTGACACGAACCCTTGCCATCATTCCGATCACCCTGGTTCTCTCCATCTGGCAGATGCGAAAGGCCGGGAAAGCAGGAAAAGAGGCAGGAGGAAGCTTTGACCTGAAAAAGATCGTGCCGTTTTTCGTTCTGTTCTTTTTGCTGGCCTCTGTCATTACGACTGTCTTTTCTCTTCCGGTCCAGGTGACGGCGCCGTTAAAGGAGCTGAGCAAGTTCTTTATTATCATGGCCATGGCGGCGATCGGATTTCACACTAACCTGGTGAAACTCATTAAGACAGGAGGGAAACCGATTTTCATGGGACTTTGCTGCTGGGTCGGGATTACGGGCGTGAGTCTTTTGATGCAGCATTTTCTTGGAATCTG
>CAJFMZ010000203.1 GCA_904393575.1 uncultured Sellimonas sp.
ACATCCGCATGGGCCAGTCCTGCCACATGAAAAACGGCATCATATCCGGAAAAATCCTTTTCCTTCCATGTGCCGTCGATCATATCCAGTTCTTCTGTTTCAAATTCTCCCGGATGCTTTTCTTTCACCCAGTTGATGAAAGAAGTCCCGATATAGCTGTCTTTTCCTGTAATCAATACTCGCTTCATCTAGTTCTTACCTCTCCTCTTCATCTCTCCGGTTCCACCTTCTACCACGCCGTCTGACCGCAACACAGACAGGATCGTGCCAAAGAAGCATTTCGCATCCAGACCGAAACTTAAGTTCTCTACATAGTAACCATCCAGTTTTGCCTTCTCCGGAATTTCCAGCTCGTCTCTTCCATGGATCTGTGCCCATCCGGTCAGTCCCGGAAGAATATCATTCGCTCCATACTTGTCACGTTCTTCGATCAGATCATATTGATTCCAGAGTGCCGGTCTTGGTCCGATAATCGCCATATCCCCTTTCAGGATATTGATAATCTGCGGCAGCTCATCCAGAGATGTTTTTCTCAGGAATTTTCCGACTTTGGTAATATACTGATCCGGATCTTTTAAAAGATGAGTCGGCATATCTTTCGGCGTATCCGTCCGCATAGTCCGGAACTTCAAAATATAAAAATGTTTTTTGTGAATTCCTACGCGCTTCTGTTTAAAAAACACCGGTCCTGGTGAATCCAGTTTGATTGCGATCATCAGCGCAAGAAAGAATGGCGACAGGAACACCAGCGCCATTAACGATAAATAGATATCCAGATATTGTTTTTTCTTCAGATAGTTTCTCTTTCTCATGATTACACTCCCAATTCAAAGGACTTCCCTTAATCCCTTGTTTCTCCTTTTCTCATTTCTTTTGCTTCTCTATGATCTTTCCGCAGGGAATTCTCTCTCCCTCTGGAATTCTGCTTCCTTTGATGATTGCTCCGCAGTCCAGATGGACACCGTCTTCCAATACACAATCATGATCCACAAGACTTCCGATCGAAAGGATGCAACCTTTCCCAATAACCGCGCCGGTATGTACTACAGCCTTTGGTAAAAGCACTGTTCCCTCTCCAATAGTTGCCGATGGACTCATATAGGCAGTTGGATGGATCAGAACCGGGACGGTAAATCCGAAGCGTTTTGCTCGTGCATAAAGTTCCATTCTCTTTTCTGACTGCCCAACTGCCGGAAAAACATCCTCATATTCTTTTTTAAACAACGGCATTTCATTGATTTTCCCAATCGCTTCCGGCTTCAGATCATCCAGAAAATCAATCTTGTCATAGACCGGATTTCCTTCTGAATCCCGCATGGCTCTGGCCGTCTCGGCAACTGCATGTCCATGGCCACCCGCTCCTAAAATCAGAAGATTTCTCATCTTCTCTCCCTCACTCCTTACTTTTATCCACAAAAATAAGGACCTCCGTATTGGAAATCCTTGCTTTGTTTTCTATATTCATTTCGTTCTGTTTTTTGTGTTTCTTCTATATATAATGGCTCCGTAGCTTTCTACGTTTTCCCTTATTCTTCCCCTTTTAGTCGGATACTAAGAAGAACTGTCCGTTTCTTGCCGAACAGTTCCTTTTCTATGACAACGTACCGTTTTCGGAGTCTTTTTCTGACCACGTTTCCAAGATACTGGGAAAGCGGTGCTCCGGCCCGGACGATATTTCCTTCTTCATCCGTTTCGATCTCGGATCGTTTTACAATATATTCTTCTTTTTCCTCATTCTGCTCCACGGTAATCAGGCTTTCGAGAAATTCCTGTTCATCCTCCCGTACCGGCAGAAACTCTTCTTCTCCGTCGCTTAGCAGTTTGGAAAGCTTCGGTACCTTTTTCAGTTGATAATACAATGTTTCCGGAGTCTGTGTCTTGACAAACACATACCCCGGAAACAGGATTTCTTTTTGTATTTTGTGTTCGCCTTTCAATCTCCAGCAGGTTTCCCGTTTGATCAAAAAGCTTTTTTCACATATTGCCTGTGGCAGCATTTTTCCCAGAACTTCTGTCAGTTCCTCTTCTTTTCCTGTCATAGTCTGTATGACATACCACATAACTTCTCCTCTCTGGGAAGCTGATGCGATTTAGGCATAGCTTCGCCATATCTGCGGTGAAAAATTTTTTTAAAGTCTCACCCCAGACTTTATTTTTCAAACAGTTTGTCCATTCACTTCCGCAACCATGGCTTCTTACCACAGCTGTTTCCGGAACTTCTTCTCCCTTTTACACATCCCTTTTTTGGTTTGTGCAGTTCAGCTTTTTGATACAATTTCAAGGCCAGCCCAGAGTCCTTTTCTCTGATACTGATCTATCGGGCATTCCAGACGCGCCAGACGTTTGTGCCGGTCGATCTTGCGGATCTGGCTCTCACGTCCGCAGAGCGGTCCTTCTGTCACACAGGTCTGTCCTTCTTTGATATAGCCCCGTGACATTGGGATGTGATGTCTGCTTCCGCCGATGTCCTGCAGGAATCTTTGCTCCTCCAGTCCTACCGGAATCAGATTCTGGTCTTTTGGCAGACTTTCCTCTTTCACAATGAGGAAGACATATCCTGGAAAGAGTGGCTCTTTCAGCAGATGCCAGCTTCCTTCATAGCGCTTCATCTTTTCATAAGTGAAGACAAATGCTTCTCCTGCCTGATCTGCAAGCTTTTGTTTCCAGTATTCTGCTGTCTTTTGTTCCTGTCCCGCTTCACAGCGTACTGCGTACCAGATGACGCTCACCACCTACTGTCATTTCGCAGAGTGTGATACTCTCGGAAATGATAAATACAATATGGCAAAGATCGGAAAACAGGGCATGTTGGGGAAAAGGGATCAAGTGACAAGAATTTTGA
>CAJFMZ010000204.1 GCA_904393575.1 uncultured Sellimonas sp.
TGATATGAGTACGTTATTGGAACAGTGGAGAGAGACTGCGTATTCCAGAGAGATGACAAAGCAGCAGCTTGAGACTTTCTGGGGCGCATATTTTCAGACAGAAAAAGAGATTTATGAAAAATTACTTTCCAATCCAGATGAGAAAGTGAAAGGAACAGTAAAAGAACTTGCTGAGAAATATGGCGTAGAGGTTATGACCATGGTTGGATTTCTGGACGGAATCAACGAAAGCCTTGTCAGTGAAAATCCGATTGAGACGATGGATGAGGATACCGAGGTCAATCTGATCTACGATAAAGAAAAGCTTTACAAAAATATGGTTGACGCAAAGGCAGAATGGCTTTATCAGCTGCCGCAGTGGAATATTCTGCTTTCAGAAGAACAGCAGAAAGAGCTGTATAAGGAAGCAAAAAAAATGCATACTTATGTAAGAGAAGGCAAAAAAGTCGGAAGAAATGATCCATGTCCGTGCGGAAGTGGAAAGAAATACAAATATTGCTGCGGAAAGAATAAATAATGTTTTTTGCAGCGGGGTTTTTTTGCCTGATTTATTACCTTGTTATCTGCCGGTATGTGGGCAGATGGAATGCGACTTTTTCACGGTTCTGGCTGATCTGCGGTGGATTTTGTATCTTTTATGGTGCGGTGCAGAAGCAGCTCCCAAAAGAAGCAGAATGGATGGTTCTGGCTGTCTGGACAGTGTTCTGGCTGGCAGTGATCTCAGTCTGGATCCGGATGCTGGCTTTTCGAAGACAAAAATCTGTCGGACGGCTGCAGTATCTTATCGTGCTTGGAGCCAGAGTGGACGGGACCAGAATTACGAGCTCTTTAAAACTCAGACTTGACAGAGCCTGTACGTACGCGCACAGAGACGGAGACGTCCAAGTCGTGGTTTCCGGAGGACAGGGAAAAGGCGAGGATCTTTCCGAGGCGGAAGCGATGGCAAAGTATCTGATTTGCCATGGAATAGAAAGAGACAGGATTATTTTAGAAGACAGATCCTCCACAACACAGGAGAATCTGCGCTTCACAGCCTGCATAGTGCCGGAGATCCGGGAGAAGAGCACCGGTATCGTGACCAACAGCTTTCACAGCTATCGGGCATGGCTCCTTGGAAGACAGGAAGGTTACAGAGTACTTTCATCTGTGCCGGCCAGGTCGGAGCCGGTCCTGTTTTTGAATTATTTGCTGCGCGAAGCGCTTGCGGTGCTGGTCCTTCCGATAAAAAGCAGAAGAAACAGGCATTGACAAATAAAATCCGAATGTTTATAATTACTCTATATTTGAAAATAAAAATGCATTGATGAGACGAGTAAGATGTGAAACCGGATCCAGAGAGAAAGGCCACGGCTGGAAGCCTTTTATCACGGGCCATCTGAAGACTACCTCTGAGCGGCGGCAAAACCGTCCGGTTTAATACCGTTATCATTAGAAGTAAGAGATGGATTCCGGCTCCTGGCCGGAGACATAAGCGGGGTGGAACCGCGGGTGAGAACTCGTCCTCTGCAGCAGATGCTGCAGAGGCTTTTTTTATTGATCAGGAAACATCGTTTTCTGTTCGGTAAAGTCACTCTCCGGGATATGCACCCACACGAAGCGGAAAACAGATTCAAAAAGGAGGACTTGGAGATGAAGACCATGGAAGAATGCAGGATACTGAACAATGGTGTACAGATTCCGTGTCTGGGGTTCGGCACGTATAAGGCGGCCGAAGGAAACACGTCAGATATTATCAAAATGGCAGTCCGGTGCGGATACCGGTATCTGGATACGGCTTCCTTCTATCAGACTGAGACTTATGTCGGACAGGCGGTACAGGAAAGTGGACTTCCAAGAGAGGATTTTTTTCTCGTTTCCAAAGTCTGGAAGGAGGAGATGGGATATGACCAGACACTGAGAGCGTTTGAACGGACGCTTCAGAATCTTCAGACAGATTACCTGGATCTGTATCTGATTCACTGGCCAAAACCGTCTCCGGATTATGAGGACTGGGAGAATCTGGATGTCCAGACGTGGAGGGCCATGGAAAGGCTGTACCGGGAGAAAAGGGTGAGAGCCATCGGCGTCAGCAATTTCCTCCCCCATCATATTGAAAATCTGCTTGCGTCCGGTGAGATTGTGCCGGCGGTCGATCAGCTGGAATTTCATCCGGGCTATACCCAGGAGGCGGCGGTGAGGTACTGCCAGGAACACAACATTCTTGTGCAGGCGTGGAGCCCGCTTGGAAGAAAACGTGTGATGGGAGATGAGCTGATCTGCAAACTTGCGGAAAAGCACCAGGTGTCACAGGCTCAGATCTGTCTTAGATATGCGCTGCAAAAGGGTGTGGTTCCGATTCCGAAAGCTTCTTCGGAGGAGAGAATGAAAAAGAATCAGGACATTTTCGGATTTGAGCTGACAAAGACAGAAATGTATGAACTGGATACCATGCCTCCGGTTGGATGGTCGGGAGAACATCCGGACCGGGAGAGAGTTTCAATTGATAAATAAACAGAAAAAGAAAGGGGAAGATTACAATGAAAATTACATTAAAAGACGGATCAGTCAGAGAATATGACAAGAGTATGTCTGTATACGAGATTGCATCCGACATCAGTGAAGGACTTGCCAGAGTAGCAATGGCAGGAGAGGTCAATGGAGAAGTGGTCGATTTAAGAACTGTACTTTCAGATGACTGTGAACTGAATATCCTGACATTTCAGGATGAGGGAGGAAAAGATACATTCCGCCACACATCATCTCATATCCTTGCACAGGCAGTAAAGCGTCTGTATCCGGAGACAAA